>NZ_WIWL01000044.1:0-92489 GCF_009600105.1 Pseudomonas sp. FSL R10-0056 | reverse complement strand
CTGGCCAGGAATTACCAGTCGATGTTATCCCTTGTGTCTGCTGTCATATGGCTCG
Organism: Pseudomonas sp. FSL R10-0056; assembly: GCF_009600105.1. Lineage (NCBI taxonomy): Bacteria > Pseudomonadati > Pseudomonadota > Gammaproteobacteria > Pseudomonadales > Pseudomonadaceae > Pseudomonas > Pseudomonas sp. FSL R10-0056. The sequence continues at coordinate 92,434 of NZ_WIWL01000044.1, read as the reverse complement.
CCTGAATGAGAACACCCCCTAGAGAAGCACATTTATTTTATTGGGCAAGTTTTAATGTTTTTATGGCGGTTTGGTCGGACGAGCGGATATATATCGTTATATTGTCGGACAATAACTTTGTGGCGCGGGGTTAACTTTTGCGTCGGGTTAAATATCGGCCTGAAAACTAACGGTTGATATTATGTAACTGGCCTGAACCGAATTGTTGCGAATGCTCGGTCGTGTGGCGCCGGGATTGAAGGATTACTACCCGGTAGTGCCATTGAGCGCTCCCATTCGAGCTCAAATGGATTTAGACGATGATAAGGCTGCTCCCCCCTTTGGCGTGCTGTTGCTGAATGCGGGCTGCGCGCAGGCCCGGCAGTACACGCCACCTGCCGGTGCCTCCGGGCGCAGCGCTACCCGGTCACGGCCCAAGACTTGATTCAGGAAGGCGGACTGTTCAGGTCCAGTTCTCTGGAAATTGCTTGTTCCGCTTTCACGAATGCTGGGGTTTTGCCGGCATCGGCATAAATCTCTTCACCTTCTTCAATCCTGATGACCTCAGAGCCCTTCACATAGGGCATGGCCTGCTCTGCTTGCTCAAGCGCGCAATGAATCAGGCTTTGGGTAATGGTGGCTTCATCCAGCCCGTAGGCTTGGGCGAAAGCCTTGATTTTGACCAAATCACGCTTGTGCAGTGAAAGGCTGTATTCAACCCGCTCACTGGACTCCTGAGATCTGGACTCCCAGTTGTCGAGCATGGCCCTGAAGGCGTCCATATGGCTTCTCCTGTTTGACGGAAAGTGCTGCTGGACAGTATGGCTCAGGGTTCGCTGAAGTGCCTTCAGTTGCCATCCGTCAGAAAAAACAGCTTTGATTTAAACCTTTGCCATCACGTGCCTTCAGATTCTGTGCAGGGAATAAACCTGCCTTTTTCTGGAGGACGTTATGAAACACCTGATTGGCCCCAAACGCTTTGTGGCAGGTTGTGCCCTGGTCTGCTCCCTGATCGTGGCGGCCACAGCAGTCGCAGCCAGTCCGGCAGACTTTGTTGATGAGGCTCATGCAGCAGGGATTGCGGAGATCGAGACCAGCCGTATGGCGATCAGTAAAACCTCTTCGACGGACATAGAAAGCTATGCCGTGGAAGCCATCAAGGACCATACCAATGCCAATCGGGATTTGAAGGATCTTGCCAGCCGACTGGGCCTGCAGGTGTCCAGCGATGAGCAGATACTCGACAAGGCGAAAAAGCTGATGCTGCAAGTGCAGGAGGGCGATTCGTTCGACGCGGCCTATGCGGCCAATCAGGTCAAGGCCCATGAACAGGCCATCGAGTTGTACAAGGAGCAGGCGCAAAATCCCGAGTCACCGGAGTTGCAGGCGTTTGCCGAAAAGTATCTGCCCAAGCTGGAAATGCATCTGCTGATGGCGCAAAAACTGGTGGATGCCCACCACAAGTCCTGATCCTTTAAGTGCAAAAACGCCCGGTGAGTGATCGACCGGGCGTTTTATGCAACGTGGCGTGGCTCAGACCGCGATTTCGTTGAACCCGCAGTACTCTTCCCAGCTCATGTCCAGGGCTTCGGCGACTTCCTGATGCACTTCAAGGCGCATGCTCTTGAGTTCTTCGGGGGAGCGGGCGATCAGTTCCAGGGCCAGTTCCCAGGCTTCCAGGCCGCGGCTTTCGGCTTCGTCCTCAAAGGCCCACAAAATCTGTTGCTGGCGATCCTCGGCGCTCAGCTCTTTCATTTCGTCGATCAGTTCAGGGTGCGCCTTGATAAAAGTATCCAGGGCCAGTTCGTTACGGGATTCTTTAGGGATCATATGGCGTCTCGGATGGTCAGGGCATTTTTCGCATGCTAGCGAGTTCGCATTACGATGAAAAGTGCCATATAGCTGCTTAGCCCACCGGTTGCAGCTTGCTTTCGCGCTGCAGGCTGTAGCCCCATACCGCCAATGCCAGTGTCGCGACCACGGCGCCGACCACGACAATACCGTCCCAGCCATAGGCCGGGTAGGTCTGCGCACCTACCAGTGAACCCAGTGCGCCGCCAATGAAATAACAGGTGATGTAGCCAGCATTCAGGCGGTTGCGGGCTGCCGGGCGGACTTTGAACACCGCGTTCTGGTTGCTCACATGGACCAGTTGCACGGCAAAATCCAGGGCCAGCACACCGATCAGCAAAGCCACCAATGAATGCCCGGCAAATGCCATGGGCAGCCAGCAGGCCAGTAGCACCAGCAGGCCAGCGGTAGTGGCCTGTTGCCCCTTGCCGCGATCAGCCATGCGTCCGGCCCAGTTGGCCGCTACCGCACCGACGGCGCCGGCCAGGCCGAACAGACCGATCACCGCGTCCGAGTAGCTGTAGGGTGGTACCGCCAGCAAAAAGGCCAGGGGGGTCCAGAACAGGGCGAACAGCGAGAAGGTCAGCAGGCCCAGCAGGGCGCGCAGGCGCAGTACGGGTTCTTCGATAAACAGAGTGAACACCGACTTCAGCAGTTTTGGGTAGCTCAGCCCGGCGCTTTGATGGTGGTTGGGCAGGGCGCAATACAGCGAGATGGCACTGATCAGCATCAAGGCGGCAGCCACCAGGTAAATGGTGCGCCAGTCACCTGCCGATGACAGCGCGCCCGCTACGGTGCGGGCCAGCAAAATGCCCAGCAACAGGCCACTCATCAGTGTCCCAACGACCCGACCACGGCTTTGCGGGTCGGTCAGGCTGGCCGCCATGGGCACCAGCACCTGGGCCGATACCGAAAACAGTCCGGTCAGTGCCGTGCCGATCAACAGCCACGTCAACGAAGGGGCAAATGCGCTTAGCAGAAGGCCCAGGGCGCTGAGCACGGTCATGGTGACGATCAGTCGGCGTTGTTCGAACAGATCACCCAGCGGCACCAGCAGTAACAGGCCAGCGCCATAGCTGAGCTGGGCAGTGATAACCACGGTACCGGCGCTGCCCATGCTCAAGCCCAGTTGCTGGGCGATGGTGTGCAGCAGGGGTTGGGCGTAATAGTTGCTGGCAACAGCCAGGCCGGTGGCGGTGGCCATCAGCAGAATCAGGGCGGTGCTAAGAGGTTTTGTTGCAGCAGTAGACGTGGACATTGACTGTCTCGTTGGCATGGGGAATGCGACGAAGTATCAGAATGTCAGCGGAGAATGTCACTGAATATGTCGGCGGTTTTAAATTTTAAACCGCACAGCCCCAGGCAATAAACACCAGGGGCTGTGCAGGCAACAGTGGCAGCCGATGCTAGTTGCGACGCCCCAGCAGCAGGCCAACGACCAGACCGAAACCGGCCGAGATGGCCACGGTCTGCCATGGATGGCCACCGATATAGCTTTCCGTGGCGTCGACCACAGGCTTGGTGCGCTCGCGCACGTTGGTCACTGAATCCAGTGCCTGCTTGAGCTTGAGGCTCACCTGGGCACGCAGGGTTTCGCCTTCTTCACCGACCAGGGACACGCTGTCCTTGAGCAGTTTTTCAGATTCGGCAATCAGGTCTTGCAGTTCGCTGAACGCTTGATCCTTGATTTGATCTTCAGCTTGTACGGCATTTTTTCGAGCCATTGCGGTACTCCTTGCAGGTTAAAGGGGTGATATGTAATGGAGTCAACCCAATGCTAAAAAGTTGCATCTGATTTGCGCCTGAGCTGACAGCGTAGTCAAAAACCAGACTGAGACACTTCTTTGTAGGGTGTAAGATGTCACCTAATTAACACCGCAGGAAATTCACATGAGCTTCAACCTCGCCAACAAGCCTCTCGCAGAGCGTGCAGCGCTTGAAGATGAAAAATCCCGTTTGTATGACCTTTGGCAGAGCAACCTGGGCAAGGCCAAAGGGGATGCGGCGCGTTTGTTTGGTGAACGCGCCAAGCGCAAGGGCAAATGGGCTGAATGGGTGCGCTCGGAACTGGACGCCATGTCACCGCCGGAATACGCCAACATGGTGCGCAGTGAGTTGAACCGCATGGTGGCTGCTGCCAAGTAAGGCATGCATCAAACTTTGGTAGGAGCGGGCTTGCTCGCGATTCAGGTGCCGCGGTTTATCTGCGTGACCGGGGCGATACTATCGCGAGCAAGCCCGCTCCCACAGTTGTCTAGAGCGTTTCGCAAACGCTAAACACCTGTACCGCACCGCCCACATTGATCTGCACTTCATCATCAAGCTGTTTGCCCTGCAAGGCGGCCCCCAGGGGTGAGCGCGGGGTGATGACGGTGACCGTCTGCCCGCTGTGGTCGAGCTTGAGCCCGGCGGCATCGGGGGCGAGGAACAGCCACTGTTCGCTGCCATTTTCGGCTTCCAGCCTGACCAGAGCTCCGATCTGAATGCCCTGCGCCGGGTTGTACGGCGCAAGGGTCATGGCCCGGCAGTTTTTCAACGCCTGGCGAATTTCCTCAACCCGGCGTGCCTGTCCTGTGGCCAGATATGACGCTTCCAAGCCGAGGGTGTCGTATTTGTTCTCGGCGATGTTTTCCGCATGGGTGGCCGCTTCATAGGCGGTTTGCGCCGCGCGCTGGAGGACATCGAGGTCGATTTCGAGTTTCTCCAGCATCAGCAGGTGCACAGCAGTCTTGTTCATGGTCGCAGCTTGATAGTGACGAACGCCGATTGTCGCACGAGTGCCGCGCAGATTAATCCGCCTCAAGACTTCTGTACGCAGCCAATTATGCGGACAATCCCCCCTTTTGAATGTTGGAGCCCGGTATGAAAGCCTCCTGGGATATTTTTTGCAGCGTGGTCGATAATTACGGCGACATCGGGGTGACCTGGCGTCTGGCCCGGCAGTTGGTGGCCGAGCATCAGCAGGGCGTACGGTTGTGGGTCGATGACTTGCGTGCGTTTGTGCCGTTGTGCCCCGAGGCGGATGTCGGCGCTGCGCAGCAATGGCAGCGGGGGGTTGAGGTTTGCCAGTGGCCGGCGCAGTGGCCGGCGACGGAGGTTGCCGACGTGGTGGTCGAGGCCTTTGCCTGCAAACTGCCTGAAGGCTATCTGCAGGCGATGAAGGCTCGCGAAAAACCGGCGTTGTGGATCAATCTCGAGTACTTGAGTGCCGAAGACTGGGTCAGCGGCTGCCACGGCCTGCCATCGATGCGGCCTGACGGTTTGAAACGGATGTTTTTCTTTCCGGGGTTTGATGCCGGTACTGGCGGGCTGTTGCGTGAGGCAGACTTGTTGCAGCGCCGCCACGCCTTTGAGCAGGACCCGCAGGCCAAGCAGGTATTTTTGCAGGGGCTGGGGGTTTGCCCGGCGCACAATGCGCGGCTGATTTCATTATTTGCCTATGAAAATACCGGCCTGGCCAGCTGGCTGGATGCAATGGCGGCGGGGGCCGGGCCGACCCACCTGCTGGTGCCACAAGGACGGATCATGGGTGATCTGCTGCAGTGGCTGGGTATTGAGCAGTTACCCCTGGGTGCGGTCGAACAGCGCGGGGCGTTGACCGTTCAGGCGTTGCCGTTCGTCAGGCAAGAGGATTACGACCACCTGTTATGGAGCTGTGATTTCAACGCAGTGCGCGGTGAAGACTCGTTTGTGCGGGCGCAATGGGCGGGGCGCCCCCTGCTGTGGCATATCTATGAGCAGGAAGAAGACGCGCACTGGGTCAAGCTCAACGCATTCCTCGACCTCTACGTCAAAGGCCTTTCGCCACAGGCAGCCCGGGCGGTTACCGGGCTTTGGCATGCCTGGAATGCTGGCGCCGAGATGGGCGAAAGCTGGAATGGGGTGCTCCAATGCTGGCCTGAAATCGCTGCACACGCTGAACAGTGGTGTCTGGAACAGTCATTACAGGCTGATCTTGCGCAAGCGCTAGTACTGTTTTATAGAAATTGGATATGATACGCGACCTAGATTTTTGTAAATCTCAATCCAAATTCGGATATTCGTAATGAAAACTGGTAAAGAGCTTAAACCCGGTACAGTCATCAAGCTCGAAAACGACCCTTGGTTGGTTCAGAAAGCTGAATTCACCAAGTCCGGTCGTAACAGCGCGATCATGAAGACCAAGCTGAAAAACCTGCTGACTGGCTACAAGACCGAAATCGTATACAGCGCTGACGACAAGCTGGAAGACGTGATCCTGGATCGCAAAGAAGCGACCCTGTCCTTCATCAGCGGCGACACCTACACGTTCATGGATACCACTGACTACACCATGTACGAGCTGAACGCTGAAGACATCGAAGCCGTTCTGCCATTCGTTGAAGAAGGCATGACCGACGTTTGCGAAGCGATCTTCTTCGAAGACCGTCTGGTATCCGTAGAGCTGCCGACCACTATCGTGCGTCAGGTTGACTACACCGAAGGTTCCGCTCGCGGCGACACTTCGGGCAAGGTGATGAAGCCTGCCAAACTGAAAAACGGTACCGAGCTGAGCGTTGCTGATTTCGTTGAAATCGGTGACTGGATCGAAATCGATACCCGTGACGGTGGTTCCTACAAGGGCCGCGCCAAGGTTTAAACCTTGCGTTAACCGCACGATGAAAAAGCCCGGCCTTGATGCCGGGCTTTTTTTTGCTCGATGAAAAAGCCCCGGTTCTGCGCTTTGCCCGGCGCCGGGGACTGGTTAGCATGGGTGCTCACAACGAGGGGTGGTAATGCTGATCGATTTTGTAATGTATGCAGCCTTGGGTATCGCCATGGGGGCGCTGGGCGGGTTGTTCGGAATTGGAGGCGGTCTGATCGCGATCCCGGTACTGGGGTTGTGGTTCGGTCTGGACCAGCAATTGGCGCAAGGCACGGCCCTGGCCATGTCGGTGCCCAATGTGTTCTTGGCGTTGTACCGCTATCAGCAACGCAACAGGATCAATTTGCGTCAGGCATTGCCGCTGGTGCTGATGAGTTTTTGCTTCGCCTGGTTGGGCGCGATGCTCGCCGTTGGCGTGGATGCGCGGATCATTCGCTGGGGCTTTATCGTCTTTTTGCTGGCGATCACCCTCTATAACCTGATCAAAATGTACACCTCGCCAGCCCCGCCTGTGGCCGGTTCACGCTATGGCTGGCCGTGGTTCGGGGTGCTGGGTGCCGTGGCAGGCACGACCGGAGGGCTGTTTGGTGTCGGTGGCGCCGTGGTGGCGGCGCCCGTGCTGACCAGTGTGTTCGGCACCACTCAAGTTGTGGCCCAGGGCCTGTCACTGGCCCTGGCTGCGCCAAGTACGGCGGTGACTTTGCTGACGTATGCAGTGCATGACGAGGTCAACTGGGCCATGGGCGTGCCGATGGCCATTGGTGGGCTGTTAAGCATCAGTTGGGGTGTCAGGCTGGCTCACGCTTTGCCGGAGCGCCTGTTGCGCGGCCTGTATTGTGCTTTCTTGCTGCTGTGCGCGGGGTTGCTGGCGCTCAAAGCTTGAAGCCTTCGACGATGTATTCGGCAAAGCACTCAATGATCGGTGACGACGCGCTGTTGGCTTTGCGTAACAGCACAATACTGGCTGAGGGAAGCTCCGGCAGGTTCTCGGCCGCGCCGATGATGCGCAGGTCGGGCGTCAGCAGGCTTTGTAGCTGAGCGGTGACGGCGAGCCCGGTGCTGACCACGGCGTTGATCGCCGCGAGGCTGGCACTGGTGTAGGCAACCCGGTATTCACGTTGTTGAATATCCAGGGCATTACAGGCCCAGGTCCGGCAAAAACAGTCGGTATTGAACATTGCCAGGGGCAGGGGTGTTTGTTCATGGGGCGAAAAGCCTTGGGCCACCATCCAGACAAAGCGTTCCTGGCGCAGGATCTGGCCCATTTCGGTACCGGGTTTGCGGGTTACGATCGTCAGGTCCAGATCATTACGCTGCAACAGCTGGGATGACGGCTCGCAATGTACCTCGACGTTGATCAGCGGGTAGTCCTGGGCAAAGCGCGACAATACGCCGGGCAAAAAACGCATCACGTAATCATCCGGCGAACCTATCTTCACCGTGCCCACCATCTGTGGTTGGCGCAGGGTGTTGAACACTTCGCTGTGCAGCTTGAGGATGCGCCGGGCATAGCCGAGCAGCACCACGCCTTCCTGGGTCAGGCTGACAGTGCGCCCTTCGCGCTGGAACAGCGCACATTGCAGTACGTCTTCTTCCAGGCGTTTCATCTGCATGCTGACCGCCGACTGGGTGCGATTGACCGCTTCGGCGGCGCGGGTGAAGCCGCCGTGATCGGCGATGGCGGCAAAGGTGCGCAGCAGGTCGGTGTCGATGCTGGGAAATTCAGCCATTGATCAATCTCGCAGATGTATCGCATAAGAAACATTCGTTGGATTGATCTTATGCCCGCGCAGACACTTGAGCCATACCACAGGAGGGCTCAAGTGATGAAAGGTCAAATAGGCGTGGCGTGGATTGCCCGGATTTCGCGCTGGTATCAACTGTCGCGGGAGCGGGCGTGCTTGCGGCAGATCAGTGATGCGGCGCTCAAGGACCTTGGGTTGAGCAGGGCGGATATCGAGGCCGAAAGCCATCGGGCTTTTTGGGATGATCCGTTTAACAGGTGAGGGCGGGGTGTTTGCTGCCCCTCACCCCAGCCCTATCCCTGAGGGAGAGGGAGCTGATTGTCGGTGTTCTTGAACCCGCGTGCGGTCAGTCCGCTCTCCCTCCGGGAGAGGGTTAGGGTGCTCTTCAGCGCTTGACCTGCTTCAGCGTCTCGGCAATCAAAAACGCCAGTTCCAGTGACTGATCGGCATTCATCCGCGGGTCGCAGTGGGTGTGGTAGCGGTCAGACAGGCCGTCTTCGGTAATCGGATTGGCACCGCCGATGCATTCGGTCACGTTCTGGCCGGTCATTTCGATATGAATGCCACCTGCGTAACTGCCTTCGGCATCGTGAACCTGGAAGAACTGTTTCACTTCACCCAGTATTTGCGCGAAATCACGGGTCTTGTAGCCGCTGCTGGCCTTGATGGTGTTGGCGTGCATCGGGTCGCAACTCCACAGCACCTGCTTGCCTTCGCCTTCTACCGCGCGGATCAGCTGCGGCAGGTGATCGCCCACTTTGTCGGCACCCATGCGCACGATCAGGTTGAGGCGGCCCGGGTCGTTGTCCGGGTTGAGGATATCGATCAGGCGGATCAGGTCTTCGTTGTTCATGCTCGGGCCGACCTTGACCCCGATCGGGTTGTTGACCCCGCGCAGGAACTCGACATGGGCGCCGTCCAGCTGGCGTGTGCGGTCGCCGATCCAGAGCATGTGTGCCGAGCAATCGTAGTAATCGTTGGTCAGGCTGTCGCGGCGTACGAAGGCTTCTTCGTAATTCAGCAGCAACGCTTCGTGGGCAGTAAAGAAGCTGGTTTCGCGCAGTTGCGGCGAGCTGTCCATGCCGCAGGCACGCATAAAGGCGAGGGTTTCATCGATACGGTCGGCCAGCTGGCTGTATTTCTCTGCCAGGGCCGAGTTGGCGATGAAGTCCAGGTTCCACTTGTGCACCTGGTGCAGGTCGGCAAAGCCGCCCTGGGCAAAGGCGCGCAGCAGGTTCAGGGTGGCGGTGGACTGGTGATAGGACTGCAGCAGGCGTTCAGGGTCTGGCACGCGGCTTTTTTCATCAAAGCCAATGCCGTTGACGATATCGCCTCGATAGGCAGGCAAGGTCACGCCGTTGATGGTTTCGTCATTGGCCGAGCGCGGCTTGGCGAATTGCCCGGCCATGCGCCCGACCTTGACCACCGGGCACCCTGCCGCGAAGGTCATGACAATGGCCATTTGCAGCAAGACCTTGAACGTGTCACGAATCTTGGCTGCCGAAAACTCCGCAAAACTCTCGGCACAATCACCGCCCTGAAGCAGAAACGCCCTGCCTTGAGTGACCTCGGCAAACTGTCGGCGCAGTTCCCGGGCTTCGCCGGCAAATACCAGTGGCGGGTAACTGGCCAGGCTTTGCTCGACGCGCAGCAGGTGCGCCGCGTCAGGGTAGTGGGGTTGTTGCTGGATCGGCAGGGCGCGCCAGCTGTCAGGGGTCCAGATTGGGCTCATCGCAGACTCTAGTATTTGTTGGAGATGGCCCATGTTAGCAGCAATTAGTGCGTGACCTGTTGCGCCGCAATGGCCGACAATCGCGCCTTTGCGCTCGATATCGAGTGGCTGTTTTTTCAGCGCCGCGGGTAGTACCGGGGCGCGGCAAGGAGAGGAAATGTCTGAGGAGCGCGTAGAGCGTCTGCTCGCCGAAGTTCATGATGACTTCGGCATGATTCGAGTGCTGGAAGTGGCTGACTACCGTTTCCTCGAATTCGGCGATGCGATCGAGCAAAGCTGCGTGTTCACTGCTGACCCCAGCTGGCTGGAATACGACTACACCCGCGCCATGCTGATTGGTGCGTTGTGCCATGACGCTCCGGAAAGCGCACTGTTTCTGGGGTTGGGTGCCGGAACCCTGACCCAGGCCTGTCTCAAGTTTTTGCCCCTGGAAGATGTCGAAGCCATCGAGCTGCGCCCGGATGTGCCGCGTCTGGCCATCGAATACCTGGGCCTGGATGATGATCCGCGTTTGTATATTCGTATCGGTGATGCCCTGGAGCTGCTGGACAGCGCCGAGCCCGCGGACCTGATTTTTGTCGATCTGTACAACGATCTTGGACCGGCAGCGGGTCACCTGGCCTGGACATTCCTTGAAAACTGCCAAAAGAAGCTGGCCCCCAATGGCTGGCTGATCATCAACCAGTGGGCCACCGACGATGGCAAGCCGCTGGGGGCTGCGTTGCTGCGCGGCCTGTATCACCGCCATTATTGGGAGCTGCCGGTCAAGGAGGGTAATGTCATCCTGATGGTACCTGCTGATCTGGAACAGGCACTCGATATCGACGCGCTGACAGTCCGGGCACAAGTCCTGGCTCCGCGTCTGGGTTATTCGCTGGAGTCCCTGATCAAGGCAATTCGCCCGGCGACTTGATGCCAAGCGGTGAAACGTTTTAGCGTTTCACCCAGAGTGGCCCGGCACGAAAAGCTTTTTCAAGGACGAAAAAAAACGTTAAAGCCCGGTCCACAGAGGGATACAGACGATTTTGTGGCAAAAAACCCCTTCTTTTTTTTGATAAATCCGGTATAGTGCGCGCCGGCCTTTAGCCGGGCCACGTTTAGGTGTCGCATTTCCCGAAGCACGCTTCGGCTGCTCGTCCGTTTCGCGGACAACCCTGAACGCTCCATTCATTTAAACGTTTTCGCAAATCCCCGCCGACAAAGCAGCCAGGGCGACTCTTGAGTCTTACACGGCATGCGCAGCTTTGGAGCATGGGTCTTTGCGGATGCACTTAGAGGCAGACCCATGACCCAGGAAACCGGCGGCTTCGCCGCTTTTAATCTTAATCCGAACATTCTTTCTGCTGTCATCGCGACTGGCTACGAAGAACCTTCGGCTATTCAGCAGCAATCGATCCCGATCATCATGGCCGGTCACGACATGATTGGTCAGGCGCAAACCGGTACGGGTAAAACCGCCGCGTTCGCCCTGCCGATCCTGCACCGCATCGATCCTGCTAAGCGCGAGCCGCAAGCCCTGATCCTGGCGCCAACCCGTGAGTTGGCGCTGCAAGTAGCAACCGCTTTCGAAACCTACGCCAAGCAAATGCCGGGCGTTACCGTTGTGGCCGTTTACGGCGGCGCCCCTATGGGTCCACAACTGAAAGCAATCCGTAATGGCGCACAGATCGTTGTCGCCACTCCGGGCCGTCTGTGCGACCACCTGCGTCGTGACGAAAAAGTGCTGTCGACCGTGAACCACCTGGTTCTGGACGAAGCTGACGAAATGTTGAAACTGGGTTTCATGGACGATCTTGAAGTTATCTTCAAGGCACTTCCGCCAACCCGTCAGACCGTATTGTTCTCGGCAACCTTGCCGCAGTCGATCCGTGCCATTGCCGAACGCCATCTGCGCGATCCGCAACACGTGAAGATCCAGACCAAGACTCAGACCGTTACCGCGATCGAACAGGCTCACCTGTTGGTTCACGCTGACCAGAAGACCTCGGCTGTATTGAGCCTGCTGGAAGTTGAAGATTTCGACGCCCTGATCATGTTCGTTCGCACCAAGCAAGCGACCCTGGATCTGGCCAGCGCCCTTGAAGCCAAAGGCTACAAAGCTGCTGCGCTGAACGGTGACATTGCCCAGAACCAGCGTGAGCGCGTTATCGACTCGCTCAAGGATGGCCGTCTGGACATCGTTGTGGCAACCGACGTAGCGGCACGTGGTCTTGATGTTCCACGTATCACTCACGTGTTCAACGTTGACATGCCTTACGATCCAGAGTCCTACGTTCACCGTATCGGCCGTACTGGCCGTGCCGGTCGCGAAGGTCGCGCACTGCTGCTGGTGACTCCTCGTGAGCGCCGCATGCTGCAAGTGATCGAGCGTGTAACCGGTCAGAAAGTTGCGGAAGTCCGTCTGCCGGATGCCCAGGCTGTTCTTGATGCCCGCATCAAGAAGTTGACCAACAGCCTGACGCCGCTGGTCGCTGACGCTGAATCGACTCACGGTGATCTGCTGGATCGCCTGATTGCCGATATCGGCTGCAGCCCGCGTGCCCTGGCCGCTGCTCTGCTGCGCAAGGCAACCAACGGTCAGGCCCTGACCCTGGCAGCCATCGAGCGTGAACGTCCACTGGTGCCTAACAGTGCACCGCGTGAGCGTTCCGAACGTTCGGGTGACCGTCCTGATCGTGGTGATCGCGAGCGTCGTGCTCCGGTTCCATTGGCTGAAGGCCGTGCACGTTGCCGTACCGCGCTGGGTGCGCGTGACGGTATCGCTGCCAAGAACCTGCTGGGCGCTATCCTCAACGAGGGTGGCCTGGCTCGTGAAGCTATTGGTCGCATCCAGGTGCGTGACAGCTTCAGCCTGGTAGAACTGCCGGAAGCCGGTCTGGAAGGTTTGCTGGCCAAACTGAAAGACACCCGCGTTGCTGGCAAGCAGTTGAAACTGCGTCGCTACCGCGAAGATTAATCACTCTTGCAGTGATTGATCGCTAAAAAAATCCCCGCCTGGTGCGGGGATTTTTTTTGTCCGGGATTTGTATTTGCTGGCCTTTGTGGGAGCGGGGCGCTAGCCAAACCGGTAGATATCCATCCCCAACGCACCCAGTGTCCAACCCTGGTGGGCAATGCTGAATTGGCCGCCCGCGGCACGGGCAAAATACAACGGCAGCAGGTGCTCGTCGCTGGGGTGGTTTTTAGCGGCGAAAGGCGCCTGTGTGCGGTAGGCATGCAGCGCGGTTTCGTCATCAGCCGCCAGTTTGTCGATCATCCAGTCACGAAACGCCTTGGCCCAGGGTTCAATGCTCTCAGGGCCTGCGTGCCAGTCCAGTTCGCGCAGGTTGTGGGTGATGCTGCCCGAGCCGATGACCAGAATCCCCTCGCTGCGCAAGACCGCCAGTGCATGGCCTACCCTGGTCTGGCCCGCCGGGCCCAACTGGCTGGGCAACGAGACCTGCACCACCGGGATATCCGCATCCGGGTACATCAAGGACAGTGGCACCCAGGCGCCATGGTCAAAAGGGCGCCTGGCGTCCAGTCGCGCCGGCAAGCCGTTGTCTGCCAGCAATTCCACAATGTTCGCGGCCAACTTCGGGTCGCCGGGCGCAGGGTATTGCACGGCAAACAGTGCGGGCGGGAAGCCGCCAAAGTCATGCCAGGTTTCCGGTGACGGGTGGCTGGCGACCCGCAGGTCGGGGCTTTCCCAGTGCGCAGACACCAGCACTATGGCCTTGGGGCGCGGCAGTTCGGCCGCCAGGCGTTTGAGCGCCGGGCCACTGGCGCCCGGTTCCAGTGCTAGCATGGGGGAGCCGTGGGAGATAAACAGGCTGGGGAGCATGAAAGAGGTCCTCGAAGTTGAGATGCGTCATCTTCATCCTGATCATTGATCTAAATCCAATATAAGTTTTAGTGCTTATCTATCGAATTTAAAGGTGAATCATGCAGCCCGAATTTTGGCACGACCGCTGGGATCGCAATCAGATTGGCTTTCACCTGTCGCAGGTCAACCCTTACCTTCAGCGCCTTTGGCCGGCACTGGGGGTGGAGGAGGGCGGTCGTGTGCTGGTGCCGCTATGCGGCAAAAGCCTGGATATGAGCTGGCTGGCGGCCAACGGTCATGAAGTGCTGGGCGTGGAGCTGACGCAGACGGCCGTGGAGCAGTTTTTCAGTGAACAACAGGTCGAGCCACAGGTTCGTCAGCAGGGCGCCTTCAAGGTGTACGAGGCGGGTCCTGTGAAGATCCTCTGCGGTGATGTGTTTGCCCTGACTGAGGCTGACGTGGCCTCCTGTGTGGGGTTGTATGACCGCGCTGCAACCATCGCATTCCCTCCCGAGATGCGTGCGGCCTATGCTCGGCACCTGAGCCGGATTCTGCCGCCAGGCTGTCGGGGGCTGTTGATTACCCTGGATTACGATCAGTCGCAAATGAACGGCCCGCCGTTCTCGGTGCCGGACGCCGAGGTACAAAGCCTGCTGTCGCATGCCTGGGCGCTGGAAGTGCTCGAGCAGCCGGATGTACTCGATCAGGAGTGGAAGTTCCTCAAAAGTGGCGTGACGCGACTGGTGGAGCGGGTGTATCGCCTGAGCAAAATCGCCTGAAGCAAAACCCGGGCACAAAAAAGGGCGACCTGGGTCGCCCTTTTTATGTTTGCCGTGGGATTAGCCGCGGCGACGCAGTGCGTCGATACGTTCTTCCAGTGGCGGGTGGCTCATGAACATCCGCGCCAGGCCTTGTTTGAGGCCGCCGTTGATGCCGAAAGCCGCCATGGTGTCCGGCATGTGAACCGGCAGACCCTGCTCGGAGCGCAAGCGCTGCAGGGCGCTGATCATTGCCGAGGTGCCGGCGAGCTGTGCACCGGCTTCGTCAGCCCGGAATTCACGTTTACGCGAGAACCACATCACAATGGCGCTGGCGAGGAAACCCAGGACCAGTTCGGCGAAGATGGTCGCAACGTAGTAGGCAATGCCGCGGCCCTCGTCGTTCTTGAACACCACCTTGTCGACAAAGTTGCCGATGATCCGGGCAAAGAACATGACAAAGGTGTTCACCACGCCCTGCACCAGCGCCAGGGTGACCATGTCGCCGTTGGCAACGTGGCCGATTTCGTGGGCCAGTACCGCTTTTACTTCGTCGGGCGAAAAACGCTCCAGCAAGCCCTGGCTGACTGCGACCAGTGCATCGTTTTTATTCCAGCCCGTGGCAAAGGCGTTAGCCTCGTATGCCGGGAAAATCCCCACTTCAGGCATCTTGATCCCGGCTTCGCGGGACAGTTGTTCAACGGTTTGCATCAACCATTGTTCATGACGAGTACGAGGTTGTGTAATCACCTGGGTGCTGGTGCTCATCTTCGCCATCCATTTGGATATGAATAGCGAGAACAGAGACCCTGCAAAACCAAAGACCGCACAGAACACCAACAGCTGACTGAGGTTCAGATCAACCCCGTTGGCCGCCATGAACCCATCAAAGCCGAACAGGCTCAGGGTGATGCTGGCAATCAGCACGACCGCCAGGTTAGTGGCCAAAAACAGCAGAATGCGCATCATGGTTGTATGAATCTCCTCGTCTTAAGGGTGTTGCCGTATGCGGGGTATATAAGGTGCTGCCACAGGCTATTCAACCAGGTGACTATTTCAAACTGTGTCCTGCAGCCTGATTTTAGTAGTTTGCTGGGAATTTCCTAATATGAAGGAGCGTTTTTTTTGGCCAGAAGTTCCACTGAGCGCCAGTAAATAAAGGGCTTTATGGTTTTCATGAGGCTATTGAAGGCGGGGGAGGTCCGTAAAGACGCAGAATGAAGAATGTTTCATCAGACACATGTTGTGCGACTTTTGATTGGTCGCACAACATGTTCAGAAACTACTGACGATAAGTCTTCAGAAAGTTACCGATCCGGCCAATGGCCATGTCCAGCTCGTCGACACGAGGCAGGGTCACGACGCGGAAGTGATCCGGCCACGGCCAGTTGAAGGCGGTGCCTTGTACCACCAGCAGTTTTTCCGAGAGCAGGAGGTCCAGCACGAATTTCTCGTCGTTGAGGATCGGGCACACTTTCGGGTCGATACGCGGGAACGCATACAACGCCCCCATCGGTTTCACGCAACTGACACCGGGGATCGCGTTGAGCAGTTCCCAGGTGCGGTTCCGTTGCTCAAGGAGGCGTCCGTTGGGCAGTACCAGATCATTGATGCTCTGGTAGCCGCCCAATGCGGTTTGAATGGCGTGCTGGCTGGGCACGTTGGCGCACAGGCGCATGTTGGCCAGCATGTCGATGCCTTCGATATAGCCCTGAGCGTTTTGCTTGGGCCCGGAGATGGCAATCCAGCCCGAGCGGAAACCCGCAACCCGGTACGACTTGGACAGGCCGTTGAAGGTCAGGCACAACACGTCAGGGGCCAGTGAAGCGGTGCAGATATGCACCGCGTCGTCGTAGAGGATCTTGTCGTAGATCTCGTCCGAGAACACCACCAGATTGTGCTGGCGGGCAATCTCGAGCATGCCCAGCAGGACTTCCTTGGAGTACACCGCACCCGTCGGGTTGTTCGGGTTGATGATGACCATGGCTTTGGTGTTTGGAGTGATCCTGGCTTTTATGTCCTCAAGATCAGGCCACCAGTTGGCTTGCTCGTCGCACAGGTAGTGCACCGGATGGCCGCCAGCCAGCGTCACGGCAGCGGTCCACAGCGGGTAGTCCGGTGCTGGTACGAGAACTTCGTCGCCATTGTTGAGCAGCGCCTGCAGCGACATCACGATCAGCTCGGACACGCCGTTGCCCAGGTAGATGTCTTCGATGCCGACACCTTCCACCTGCTTTTGCTGGTAGTACTGCATGACTGCCTTGCGGGCGCTGAACAGGCCTTTGGAGTCGCTGTAGCCCTGGGCTGTCGGCAGGTTGCGGATCACGTCCTGGAGGATTTCGTCCGGCGCTTCAAAACCAAAAGGTGCCGGGTTGCCGATGTTCAGCTTGAGGATGCGATGGCCTTCCTCCTCCAGTCGTTTGGCGTGCTTGAGCACCGGGCCGCGAATGTCATAACAGACGTTGGCGAGCTTGTTTGATTTGCTGACCTGCATGGCGATGTGATCCCGAAAATGAACGATCCAGGCGATGTGATGACCACTGCACTGGGAAATTCTGTGTTTGCACACAGTGGCTAACACCGCTTTGCTTCAAGAATCCGTTTGAATGCAGCTAGGGCGGGTGCCAGACTGGTGATTAACGAGGCGCAATCATACGTGCCACCCGATCCCTGGAAAAGCCACCGGTCGGGGTTTTTCAGTGACAGAGGCAGAACCATGGAAAAGTTGAACAAAACCCTGGACGAATGGAAGGCCATGCTCGACCCGGAGCAATACAACGTGTGCCGCCTCAAAGGCACCGAACGGCCGTTTTCGGGGAAATACAACGCCACCAAAACTGACGGTGTCTATCACTGTATCTGCTGCAACGCGCCGCTGTTTGACTCCCGCGCCAAGTTTGACTCTGGCTGCGGCTGGCCGAGCTTTTCCCGGCCCATTGGCGACAGTGCGATGGTCGAGATCCGTGACGTCAGCCACGGCATGGTGCGTACCGAAGTGGTCTGCGCCAAATGTGATGCGCATCTGGGCCATGTGTTCCCTGACGGTCCGCCCCCGACCGGGCTGCGCTACTGTATCAACTCGGTGTGCCTGGACCTGGTCCCTCGCGTCTGACTTTTTGAGGTGTTGCCATGAACGATAACCTGCTCGATATTGCCTGTACCACACTGGTCGGTGAGCAAAAGGCCCTTGGCGATTTCGGCGGCAAGGCGCTGCTGGTGGTCAATACGGCCAGCAAGTGCGGCTTTACTCCGCAGTACAAAGGGCTGGAGGCGTTGTGGCAGCAGTACAGGGATCAGGGGCTGGTGATTCTGGGCTTCCCCTGTAACCAGTTTGGCAAGCAGGAGCCGGGCGACGAAGCGGCCATTTCCGGGTTTTGCGAGCTGAATTTTGGTGTGAGCTTCCCGCTGTTCAAGAAGGTCGAGGTCAATGGCCCACAGGCTCATCCGTTGTTTGTCCAGCTCAAGAGGCGTGCGCCAGGGCTGTTGGGCTCGCAGGGAATCAAATGGAACTTCACCAAATTCCTGGTCAGTGGCGATGGCAAAAGCGTAAAGCGCTATGCCCCGACCACCAAGCCTGAGGCGCTCAAGGCCGATATCGAAGCGTTACTGGGTTAAAATCGCTCTATCTGTAGCCGCTGACGAGTGGAACGAGGCTGCGATCGGCGGCGCAGCCGTCGCAAATCCTGCAAACCGTGCCTGTCTGGTGCACCCTGGTGCATCATTTTGCGACCGCTTCGCGCTCGATCGCGGCCTCGTTCTACTCGTCGGCGGCAACACGGTTGGAGTCTCTGTCTCGCCTTTGCGGCACCCATACCTCAATCAACGCCGCCAGCTCTTCGCGCCGAAACGGCTTGGCCAGATAATCGTTCATCCCCGCCGAACGGCAGCGCTCACGCTCTTCGGGCATGGCATTGGCGGTCAGGGCGACGATGGGCAACTTGGGCCAGCGCCCGCGATGGCGGATTTGCCGTGTGGCTTCGTAGCCATCCATGACTGGCATGTTGCAGTCCATCAACACCAGGTCAAAGGTCTTCTGCTCCAGCCGACTCAGCGCCTCGCCGCCGTGGCTCGCAACCACCACTTCACAGCCCAGCTTGCTCAACATGCCCTTGGCCACCAGCTGGTTGACCGGATTGTCTTCGACCAGCAGGATTCGCGCGCGGTGGACCGCAGGAGTATTCACGGTTTGAGTGCCCTGTACCTCGCCGTCGTCCTTGAGCAGCAAATGTTGCAAGGTCTTGTACAGTGCCTGACGCGACAGGGGCCGGGCTTTTTGTTGCAGGGGTGCCAGCGCATTGACCTGGTCACCGGGCATAAAGTTGCCATACGCGGTCACCAGCAGGATCGGCGCACTGATGGCCGGGCGCAGGCCAAACAGGCACTCGGCACAGTCGGTAATCAGTAACTGTGGATGGGTGTCGGTCAGTGAGTCGTCCTGGGAGTAGCGTGTGTAGTCCAGCCCCCACAGGGGCAAAAAACTGCCAAGCATTTCGCTCAGCCCGCTGCTCGCTGCACTCACCACAATAACCCGGCCGGACAACGGCTTTGGCTGGATGGCGGGGGTATGGCAGGGCAGGGGGAGTTCGGCGCAGAACTGGCTGCCAAAACCGACTTCCGAGCTGATGGTCAGGCGTCCGTGCATGACTGCGCACAGACTGTTGGTCAGGGTCAGACCAAGCCCGGTGCCACCATACTGGCGGGTGATGCCGGCCTCTGCCTGAGTGAAGGGGCTGAAAATTCTGGCCTGGGCCTCCTGGGCGATGCCGATGCCGGTGTCGCAAACCTCGATACGTACCTGATCGCCTTGCTCGCTGAGCCGTACATCCACCCGCCCGAATCGGGTGAATTTCAGCGCGTTGGACAACAAATTGCTGACGATCTGTCGGACCCGGGTCGGGTCCCCCATGACCAGTGCCGGAAACTGCGGATCGATCAGGCAGGTCAGTTCCACGCTGGGTGCGGCGTTCTGTGACAGCAGGTTGGCGGTATCTTCGATCAGCGTGCCCAGGTCGAAGGCAATATGTTCAAGCTCCAGTTGGCCCGCGTCGAATTTCGACAGGTCGAGAA
This sequence comes from Pseudomonas sp. FSL R10-0056, assembly GCF_009600105.1. Classification (NCBI taxonomy): domain Bacteria; kingdom Pseudomonadati; phylum Pseudomonadota; class Gammaproteobacteria; order Pseudomonadales; family Pseudomonadaceae; genus Pseudomonas; species Pseudomonas sp. FSL R10-0056. Next base: position 72,873 of record NZ_WIWL01000044.1, on the reverse strand, counting down.
TGTCATTGAGCAGCTCGACCAGAACCTTGCCGGAGTCATGGGCAATCGACAATTGCTGGTGTTGCTCGGCATTCAGCGGGCTGTCCAGGCACAGCGCCAGCATCCCGAGCAAACCATTGAGCGGGGTGCGTATTTCATGGCTCATATTGGCCAGAAACGCTGAGCGTGCCTGGGCCATTTCCAGGGCAGTAGTGCGCGCAGCCTCAAGCTCTTCATTGGAGTGGCGCAGTTGCTCGTTGCTGGCCTCCAGTTCCTGGGTGCGCACAGAAACAATGGTTTCCAGCTGTGCCAGGTACTCGGTCAGGGTGTTTTCAGCGCGGCGCCGGTATTCCATTTCACGGGCCATGGCCTCGAACTGCTGATTGGCAGCGTTCACCAGTACGCCAATTTCATCGTTTTCGTGACCGCTGGGGCAGTGCACTTTCGACTGCCCCGGATCTGCGGGCTTGCCATCGCTGATCTCACGAATCACTCGCACCAGCGGCTTGGTCAGCATGACGTAAAACAGGCCCAGAAGAATAAAGGTGAGCACGATGCTGCGAATAAAACCGCTGAGCAGTGTGACTTCCGCCCGCTGCAAAAACCGCTTGCCGAAGGGGTAGGTATCCACCTCAAGGTGCAAGACCCCCATGCTTTGTTCGGGGAGGTGATTGAAGTACAGTCGCTGGTCAAATGAGCGGTTGGCACCGAACAGAGAGTCGCTCAGCGCCCGATAACGGCCGGTTTCAGGCAGATCCTGCACCGCCGAGAGCACCAGATAGTCGTTGTCGAGCAGTTGTGCGGCGGTGATCGCCGGTGAGCGCACCAGCCCTTGCAAAAGCTCTTGGGCAAGCTCCGAATCAAGGTTGTAGGCAATGCGTGATGCCGGGTTGTGACTGATCTCCAGCAGCGACTGGATTTCGCGATCGATGGCGGCGTTTTCACTGGCATAATCGATGCCGATTTGCAGCAGGCTAAGCAGGGTCCCCAATATCAGACCGACCAGCACAGTCAGTTTGGCTTGCTTGAAAGACAGGCGGTGGGTGAGTTTTATGTCCATTGGGGGTGTTGCACCTGTTTCCATTTCCTTGCGGCGTGCAAGAGTAGTCGATTCGTGGGTCAACCGGCAGGCATTACTGCGGTATTTGCGACCTGGCGATGTGAGTCGTAATGTGGTTTGAGCTGAATGTAGGTCATATCAATATGCCATCATTGTGTATCAGTCTGAGGAAATGTTGTGAATTCTAATCTGGATGCCTTTCTGCAACGGGCCGAAGCGGTCCTCGCACGTCTTGAACCCTTGCTGCCGGCTCAGCGTGAGCCGATCGAATGGCATCAATGCCTGGCGGCCCGTTGGCAGCGGGAGGGGCGTTCGGGTTACCTGATGCCATTGCAAGTCAGCCTTGATATGCGCCTTTCGGACCTGATCGGCGTCGATAACCAGCGGGATCAGCTGGGTCGCAATACCAAACAGTTCCTTGATGGTTTGCCGGCCAACCACGCTCTGCTTTGGGGTTCGCGCGGTACTGGCAAGTCTTCGATCATCCGCGCACTGCTTGCCGAGTATGGCAATGCGGGCCTGCGCCTGATCGAGATCGAGCGTGACCATCTGGCCGACCTGCCGCGGGTGGTCGAGCAATTGCAAGGTTTGCCCCAGCGCTTTGTGCTGTTTTGCGATGACTTGTCATTTGAGGCGGGTGAAAGCGATTACCGGGTGCTCAAAAGCGTGCTCGATGGTTCCCTTGAGCAAGCGCCGGATAACGTCCTGCTTTACGCCACGTCGAACCGCCGTCATCTGGTGCCCGAAAAGGAAAGCGATAACGAGAACTGGAAGAATGTCGACGGTGAGTTGCATCCCAATGAAGCTGTGGAAGACAAGATCGCCTTGTCTGATCGCTTCGGCCTGTGGCTGTCGTTTTATCCGTTCACCCAGGACCATTTCCTGAGCGTGGTTGAGCACTGGATCGATGTATTGGCCACCAAAGCCGGTTTGCAGTGGCAGCGCGACGAGGCACTGGATATTCTGGCGGTGCGCTGGGCAACCGGGCGTGGCAACCGCAACGGCCGTTGTGCCTATCAGTTCGCGCGTTATTGGGTGGGTTTGAAATTGTTGGAGCAAGTGAATGATTGATTTGAACGCCACAGGTGCAGGCCTGAACGGCTATGGCCTGTTGCAGGCTCAGTTGGAGTCGTTGTTGGCAGATGAGCGTGACTTTATTGCCAACGCTGCACAGTTCTCGGCGTTTTTGTATCACCAGCTCGATGATCTGAACTGGGCCGGGTTTTACCTCAATCGTAATGAGGATCTGGTACTGGGCCCGTTTCAGGGGCAAATTGCCTGTGTTCGTATCCCGTTTGGGCGTGGCGTCTGCGGGGCTGCAGCGGCGAGCCGGCAAACGCAGCGAGTTGAAGACGTGCATGCATTTGCCGGGCACATCGCTTGCGACAGTGCCTCCAACAGTGAGTTGGTCGTGCCGTTGATCAAGGATGGTCGCCTGATCGGCGTGCTGGATCTGGACAGCCCGAGCATCGGGCGCTTCAGCGAGCAGGATCAGTTGGGCATTGAAGCGCTGGCGGCCATCTTTTTGCGCTTGAGCGAGTGCTGATCCGCATCAGTTTTTCAGCCCGGCCTTGAGCATCAGCGCATCGATATCGACCGTATCGATTTGTTGAGGGTCAAGAAACTGCCGGGCGTATTGCAGGTAAATCTGTTCGTGCATGAACAGCGCGAACAGTTGCGGATCAATATGGGCGTCATGGCACATGGCGGCCATGATGTTCAGCGCCTCACTCAAGGTTTTGCTGCGTTTATAGGGGCGATCCGACGCGGTCAATGCCTCGAAAATATCGGCAATTGCCATCATCCGTGCCTCCAGGCTCATTTCCTCGCGTTTCAGGCGTTTTGGATAACCGCTGCCATCCATTTTTTCGTGATGCCCCCCGGCAATTTCGGCAATGTTGCTCAGGTAGGCAGGTAGCGGCAGGCTGCTGAGCATCAGGATGGTTTGCACGATGTGGTTATTGATGATGTAGCGCTCTTCGCGGGTCAAGGTGCCGCGCCGGGTACTGAGGTTGTACAGCTCGCCACGGTTGAATTTGTAGGGTGGTACTTCGAGTTTGAAGCCCCAGGGGTTTTCGGGGTCAATCAGGTCGGCCTCGGGGCGAGTGAACAGGTGCTCGGGCTTGTCGGCCAGCAGCGACTCGGTCACCGGCAAGGCTTGCTCCTGGCGGGTGGACTGGCGTTTGTTTTCTTCCCAGGATACGCCAAGGCGATCATCCAGCGTGCGGGTCCAGGTGCGGCGCGCAATGGCGTTCAAACGCTGCAGGTCTGCCTCCATCATGGCTTCCCCGCCCAGATTGCACTGGGCGACAAAAGCGAAGTCATCATCCAGCTCAAGCAGGCAGGCATCTCGCAGGTGCGCCAGCTGTTGATCGTCGCCACCCAGGGCTCGTGCCTGCCAGTAATTGACCCAGGCATCGCGCTTGAGCACTTCAAAGCGGGTGCGGATTTCGTGAATGCGGTCGTACAGGGTTTCCAGCTTGGTGGCCTTGTCGACTACATATTCCGGTGTTGTGACTTTGCCGCAGTCGTGCAGCCAGGCGGCGATACGCAGCGCCTCCCATTGCTCATCCGTGGGAGCGTACTGCTCAAAGGGTGGCTGCCGGCTCGCAGCCGCCGCCTGGGCCAGCATCAATGTCAGGATTGGAACCCGTTGGCAATGGCTGGCGGTGTACGGGCTTTTGGCGTCGATAGCCCCCGCCAGCAATTGGATCAATGCATCCAGCAACTGTTTCTGCCGAGCCTGCAGGCGCTGGCTTTCAATAGCAACGGCAGCCGTACCGGACACCGCCTGGATAAAGGCAATCCGGTCGGCCCGCAAGTGGTCCTGATCGTCAGTCGAACCACTGTCGTTCAATACCAGCACAAGAATACCCACCGTTTCGCCCTGGCGGTTGTGCAGGCGAATGCCGATCAGGTGGACACTCTGGCTGCCCAGTTCATCCATCACAGACTGCAACTCACCCGCCTGTTCAAGGGTGAGTGAGCGGGCGACACTGTCATGACCTTCGAAAAGCGCCCGCAACCACTCGGGGCTCTGGCTGTCGTCAGGGTTTAGCACGGGCGCGGGCTGGGTTGCCAGATCCTGGGGCTGGCCGTTGATGATCAGGCCTTTTAACTCCAGTTGAGTACTGTCGTTTTTTGTCAGGTAGATCAGCCCGGCCTCTGCCTGAGCAATCTTGAGAGTCTCGAACAGTACGGACTGCAGCAAGGGTTCAAATCGGGTATGGGCCGAGAGGCTGGAGGTGATTTCAAAAAAGCTGGCGAGGGTTTCTTTCATGCGACCCATGGATGCCTGCATCTGATCGATTTCGAGCACGGGCGATTGTCGTGTGAATGGATAGTTGAAATCGAACCGTCGAACCGCATCGGCTTCACGCACCAATTCGCGCAAGGGCCTCACCAGCAACCTGGAGGTCACCCACCCCATGGGCAGGCACAGCACCAGGGCGCCCAATGTCACCAGGGCCCCTTGCCAGCGCAACTGATAGGCATCGGCCAACAGCTCGTCTTGCGGGACCATCATTGCCAATTGCAAGCCATTGGCACTGCCATCGTCCACCTTGAACCGCGAAACGATCCATTGGCGCTGGCCGTCGTCCAGGCGCTGCTGAGCATCTGCCCCTTGATTGATCAGCAGTCCAAGGGCCGGATTCAGCTCCGAGACTTTGGGCAGTTTGGTGGGGTCCATGGCGTTCAATAATTTGTTGAAGTCCGGGTAAGCGATGGCCCGGCCATCATCGCCGAACAGAACAATCTGTGTACCAGGCGTTGTTTGATGGTCGGCCAGGGTGGCGGACAGTTGAGACAGCGTTACATCGGCACCCATCACCGTATTGGCAGTACTGCGTTTGGCGAGTGTAGTACCAACTTCGTGGGTGGTAAAAAACAGGTAGGGGCTGGTGGTGGTCTGATTTTTGTCGGCATCCTGCGCAATAAACCAGCTGCGCAGCCGGGGGTCATAGAGCTCATTGGGGATGTTGCGCTGTTCGAGCTGTTTCAGATTTGCATCCAGATACAGTTTTTTTGAATTAACCGTGCCTTGCCGGGCTGCACGTGTTATCGACCATACTTCGAAGCTAGCTTGGGGTGGGGCTTTTAACTGGCGCCGGACCTCTTGATTGCGCAAAGGCCGGACCAGGAAAAAGTTGCCGTTGTCATCGCCCAGGTATAGAGCTGACAGCGTGTGGTTGTCTTCGAGTGCTTGTACAAAGGGCTGCAGCAGGCCTGTTCGAAGCTCGACCTGGTCGGTTGTGGCCGCAGAATCAAGAATTAGCAGGTTGAGCGCATGCCGTATGGGTTGATAGGCATCCAGCAGGTCATCCTGAACATCCTGTTCTATGTAGCTGAACAACTTTTGGCTGCTGTCGAGAATGATGCGGGTGGTTTGCTGGTAATTGAATACGCCCAGTACAACGCCCAGCAATAGCAACAAAAATGTAAACATCGCACTTATGTGAGCATGCAGCGGGTACTGGCGCCGATGGGAGAGCGCACTGTTGCGCATGGGCTGATTCTCCGCTGATGTAGGCGTGCTGGTATCTATCAGCATAGTAAAACCGCGCCAACCTGCCTTTGATTGGCGCTCAGGTGTGCTTCGTCAACGATTCAAGTTGCAGGGCCAGCGCCTGTCCCAGTGCACGCATGGAGACCTGCACTTGCTCGCGGGCCTGCACGAGGTTAGCGGGCGTGGCTTGCTCCAGTGCCTCGCAGTTGTTGATCAGGCTTTGGGCGCCCACGATGCGGGCAGCGCCTTTTATCCTGTGGGCAATTTCGACAAACGCCTGCAATTCGCCGTTGTCAGGTAACTCAAGCAGCGTCTTGAGATCCTGGCAGTTGCTGCGGAGCAGTTCTTCCAGCAAGAGTCTTGTTCGTTCCTTGTCGCCTCCTGTAAGCGGGCTGAGAGCGTCGGCGTTGAAGACTTCCGGGCAGTGGAATAGCGGCTCAAGCATGGCCAGTCGTTGACTCAACAGGGTCAGGCTGATGGGTTTGAACAGGCAGTCGTCCATTCCTGCCTGCTTGCAGCGTTGCCGCTCTTCCGGTTGGGCATTTGCAGTAAACCCCAGCACGGTACATGGCCGTTGGCTGGAGGCCAGCTCATGCTTGCGTATGGCTCGAGTCAGTTCATAGCCATTCAGGACAGGCATGTTGCAGTCTGCAATGACCAGGTCGAATTTGCCTGTCTTCCAGGTTTTCAAACCTGCGGCGCCGTCGTGCTCGGTGGTAAACCTGTGCCCTAAAAATCCAAGTTGCTGGCACATCAGCAAGCGGTTGGCCGGGTGATCATCCACCACCAGTACGTTAAGCGGATGAGCGGCAGGGTTGATTGAGGGTTCTTGTGCGGGGGGGCACTGGGACGGCGTCAGGGTTGGCACTTCAATTTTTATCTGAACCTGGGTACCTGCACTTTCCTGGCTGCTCAGTACCAGGGTGCCGCCCATCATTTCGCACAGGCTACGGCAGATGACAAGGCCAAGACCGGCACCATTGAGCGCCAGTTGCCCGCTGTTCTGTGCCTGGGCGAAGGGCTCAAACAGGCGTGCCTGATCACGCTCGCTGATGCCGATGCCAGTGTCTTTGACGCTCAAGTGCAGTTCAGTCCGCTCAGGGGTGCCGGCTGGCAGCAAGTTGATTTCAAGCGTCACCCGGCCTTGTTGGGTGAACTTGATCGCATTGCTGATCAGGTTGGTCAGGATTTGCTTGAGACGAAGCGGATCGATCAGTACGTCGGGTAGATCGTCTGTTGCATCGAAACGCAGGTCGAGCGTGAGGTTTTTTTGCCGCGCCAGGCCATCAAAAATCCGCATCACGGAGTGTGCCAGTTGGTGCAGATTGACGCGTTCCGGGGACAGGTTCAGGCGGCCGGACTCTATACGGGCAATATCAAGAATATCGCCTATCAGCTCCAGCAGGTCTTTGGCCGAGTTATAAGCAACTTCAATGGACGGGCGGTCGAGATGCCCATGGTCGGCGCGCTTGAGCGTCAGTTCAAGCAAACCGATCACTGCGTTCATCGGTGTACGGATTTCATGGCTCATGGTTGCCAGGAAGGTGCTTTTGGCCCGGTTGGCATCATCTGCCAGCTCCTTGGCCGTACGCAGCTCATCCAGTAGCTGATGACGTTCACTGATATCAATCCAGCCACCGATGATGCCCTGTACTTCGCCCAGGGAGTCCCGATAGGGAAGAATCCAGTGATAGATAGTGAGCGTTTTTTCGCCGATTCTCAGCGGGCGATCAGTCACCAGCGGAGTACCTTCACGCATGACACGCAGGTAGTCGGCCTGATAGTCACGGGCTTCACATTCGTTGCTCAGGAGGTCGCAGGTTTGCATCACGGTCTTGCCGATGACTTCTTCGCGCCTGGCTGAAAAGGCATTCAAGTAGCTGTCATTGCAGGTTTTCAGAACACCTTCGCGATCACGCACATAAATAGGATGAGGCGTACCGTTGACGAGCGCACGCATGAACTCGAACTGATCGCTGAGTGCACGTTCGGCCGATTTTCGTTGCCGGATCTGGCGCCGCATATAGGCATTCCAGATCAGGGACAGCAACAGTAAAAGGCTGGTGCCAATGATGAACTGGTAGAACAGGCGATGGTAATTGTGCCAGTAACTATCAGATGCCGGCACATAGCCCCGCCAGCGGCTGTTGATAATGCCCAGCTCATCAGGCGCGATACTCAACAACGCCTTGTTGAGGATTGAGGACAACTCGCTGGCATCCCGGGCAGTGGCGAGGGAAAACATGGCGGGTTGGGTGCCGATGGTGGCACTGATTTGTAACCGGTCCTGAAACAACCCCGAGGCCAGCAGGTAGTTGGCGATGACCAGCGTACTGACTGCACCTTGCACTTTCTCTTCGGCCAGCAGTTCTGTGGCGCGATAGATATCCCCGGTTTCTACCAGTGTTATCTGCGGGTATTGACTGCGCAGGTAATCGGTCAGGGGATTGCCTCGGGTCAAGGCCAGTTTTTTACCCGCAAGTTGTTCAAGGCTCGCAGGTTGCCCATCACCTTTTGCCGTAAGCAGGACAAAGGAGTTCACCAGATAGGGACGAGTGAAACTGAGGGCGCTTTCTCGGGAGGCTGAAGGATTGATGGCCGAGATAATGTCGGTTTCATGCCGACTGATCATTCGGGTCATGGTGTCGAGGCTGTTCGCGCGTTGTATTTCGAAGCGCAGCCCCGTGCGCAGACGGATCATCTCCAGCAGGTCGGCTGTAATGCCTCGGAAATCCCCGCTGGCATCAAAAAATGTCAGGGGTGCCATGGTTTCGTTGACCACTACCTTGACCACAGGATGCTTGAGCAGCCAACGGGCTTCTCGCTGAGTAAGCTGCAGCTTCTGATCGGACAGTAGAATGTCACTGCCAGCGCTCCAGCGTTTGGCAATGCTTTCTTGTTCACTGTTGGGTACGGCCTTGAGTGTGGCGTTGATGATGCCTAGCAGGGGCGAGTTGTCCCGACGCACTGCAAAGCTGAATCCATGGGCTTCGTGTTTGCCAAAATTGGCCATCTTGATGTTTTTCAGGTACCCCTTGTTGATCATGTAATGGGTCGACACAGTGTCCCCCAGAAAAATATCCGCCTGATCGAAAGCCACGGCATTAATGGCATTTTGATAGGACGGATAAGACTGGATGATTGCCTGGGGATAAAGCGCCTTTACTTCCTCCTGGGGCAGATAGTGGTACACCATACTCAAGCGCAAACCGGCGAGGCCTTGGGAGAGTGAGCGTGTTTCTCCCTCTCGGGTCACCAGTACGGGTTGGTCGATGGCATAGGGAATGGAAAGTACAAGGTGCTGGTTCGCGGCCTCAAAGCCGTTGGAAGTACCCAGCAGGTCAATCTGGCCGTCCTCAAGTGCCTTGATGGCTGCTTCTCTGGAGGCAAAGCGCTGGATCCTGATCGACAGCTTGAGGGCTTTGCGCAGAAGGCCGGCGTAATCTGCGGTGAGGCCTTCGTAGTCCCGACCGCTATCGGTCATGTCGAACGGTGGATAGTCGGCAGCAGAGGTGCCGATCACGAGCTCGCGCTTATTTTGCAGCCAGTATTGTTGAGTGTTGTCCAGGGGGACTTCAATGTGGCCGGAACTCGAGCGGCTGAGCAACGTAAGGGTTTCACTGCGGACCGGGGCGGCCAGCACGGGCATGCACAGAACTAACCCCGCAAAAAGTGACAGGTACTTGATTAATCGTGCGGGCATCCTGTTTTTCATACAAGACCATTACGTTTTGCCAGCTCGATAAGTTCCACCAGCGAATGGGCTTTCAGTTTTTGCATGAGACGCTTTTTGTAATTGCTCACGGTTTTGTTGCTTAAAAACATGCCGGCTGCAATGTCCTTGTTTGTTTTGCCTTGTGCGAACAGCTTCAGAACCATAAGTTCCCTGTCGTTGACAAGTTTGAATAACTCGATTTCAGATGAGTTGTTGTGAACGTTTGTTTCAGAAGTCAATGCCTGGCTTGGAAAATAGTTGTAGCCAGAAAATACCGCTTTTATTGCACTGGTAAGCTCACTCAGCTCTTCTTGTTTGCACACATACCCGGCTGCACCGGATTGCATGCAGCGCATGGCGAAAAGTGTCGGTGACTGCGATGTGAGAACCAGCGTCTTGAGGGCTGGGCTTATTGAGCTGAAGCGTGACAGCACTTCCAGGCCATCGAGTTTGGGGATGCTGATATCAAGAATTACCAGATCAGGAGTGCACTCGCGGATCATCTGCATGGCGTCTACTCCATTGTCGGTTTCTCCGACTATTTCATAACCTTCATGTTCTAACAACATGCGAATTGCGAGCCGGATTACAGGATGGTCGTCGACAATAAATACGGTGTTCATATTGATTCCCCATAAGGTGCTGAATAGAAAGCGCGACCTTAGCTCAGATGTAAGAGCTGGGGCAGGAAGCGGGGAGCCTACAAACGTAGTATGGGAATTATCCTACGCAAAATAAGGCGATGGCTCACTAATTACACAAGGGGAGAGGCGTATTTAAATGTGCGTTTAAAGATTTTTTGAGTTTAAAGCTGGGCGCGCGAGTATATTTCTTTCTTGTGTATGGAAAAGTCTTACTTGCTACTTCATGTGGTAAACATAGTGTTTGATCAAGTTGAGCTGCGTGCCCTCCCTATTTGGCAGGGGAGGGCAGCGGTTGTCAGGCGGGGGGTGGAGTGACCTGTCATTGCTCTGGTCATTTCAGTGGCATAACTGTCGGTCATGCCGGCAATTCGAGGATCCGACGGTTTTGAACGATGGGGTACGACCGCCATGCTGCTCAAGCGCGGCGCCACAGAATGCATTGAGGAGGATTTCCAGGGACGTATAGGCACCCATTTCATGCAAGGTTTTGCATTTGTCCTGGAAGATTTTTTGCGTGCCATGTCTTTGTTGTCCAGCACGCAACGTGGCCGTGCCGTGCATATGCTCGGCCAGATCCCCTGGTGCCAGCAGTGCTTGCTGTTGTTCGACAAAAGCCCGGGCAGCGGCGTTGGTCAGATGTTCGATGGCCTTGCCGCGCAGTATTGCCCGTTTTCGCCGTCGTGAGTCGTTGGGGCAAAGCAGGCGAAAAGTTTCAGGCAAATCATCGCCCACCAGGTTCAGCAGCAGGGACTCGACACATGGAGAAGCTGCGTTTGCGTTTGGGAACCTCTCTTGGTGATAAATGGACAAGGCTAGTTACATCATTGCAGTTTTGGATATTTTGAAGAGGCCATGATCTGCCGTTGAGGGTCTTCAGGTTTAGAGTATATATGTGTTTGGTGGGTTGGTTTATGTAAGGTTTTCCTTAAGTAATAAGTGTTTTTTATGTGCGGTGAACTCTATTTACTTCCTGTTGACTGGCTATAGGCGGCAAAATACCCAGTTCCTTTTGTTTAGTCAGGTTGGGCTGTTAGGGGGGTGTTTATAAGTCGTGATTTTTCTCTAACTGTTATAGCTTGTCGAGTGAGCTGGGGTGTTTGTAATCTGTACTTTAGTCAGGGGGGGATGCTAGCTGTAAGGGGTTGTTAAATTTCCTGTTGCTGGTTGTCTGTCAGGTATAGCAGTGGAGAAGTTATTAGCAGGTTGTGAATTTATTTTTGTGTAGGGGGTAGTGGCATTTTACAATCAATCATTTTGTGATAGGATTTGTCCGTTCTAGCGTTGATTGGTTTATGCAATCTATTAAATGGAAAAGGAAAAAATGGATAAAATTATAAGTGTTGTATTTGCGTCGTTGATTGCGGTTTCGTCGTTTGCAGCATCAGCAGAAACCTTTGAGCGAGTAGAACTTGATAAAGATAGAACCAGTGTTCAGTACGCTGGCCCTATTAAGTCAGTCACTAAATCGCTTGAAGGTTATAAGTGGCTTGGTCAATCAGATGACATGAATGGTGGCGTGGTTTTTGAGCCGTATGCAAACCCTGATTTCGGTAAAAATGACACTGAAACGGGGGGTGCAATCATGGTGACCGCTACATTCTATCTTTATGATAAGCCAGTTAAAGAGGCTCTGATGATTGCTCGTCAAAGCGAGATTCCGGGTTTTGTTGAGTTTTACGGGTACGAATCAAGAGAGCTACAATTGCACGTGAGGATGGCTGATGATAATGCATTCCAAGCTTTTTCAAGTGCAGACGAATATCGTAGGCCGGAAAAGTTGATGGCATATAAAAAGGTTGAACAATTTAATAAGAGTAACTATGAGAGCACGTTGAAGTCTGCACTTGATGATGGAACTTTTTTTTAGTAACGGCGTCTAGAGAAAAGGCTGCCTTGGCGGTCTTTTTTATTTTTATGGTTTGGGATTTTTTGAAGTAGGGGGCTTGATCCAGGTTGGGGGGTTGAATTGATCAGTTTAAAGTGTGTTTTGAACCGTGGTATAAATCAACTGTCTTAGGTGTTTATCAATTACTGGGGAGCACGCATGGAAAGCATGAGTTGGGACAAGTTGCTGAATAACACCCGTCTTGGCGGTCGTCCTCCTAAATCTGAGTTAGGCCGTTCACCTTTCCACTCAGACCACGACAAGGTTATTTTCTCCGGAGCTTTCAGACGCCTTGCCAGAAAGACTCAGGTTCATCCTCTTGCCACTAATGACCACGTTCATAACCGTCTCACACATAGCTTGGAAGTGGCTTGTGTAGGCCGTACCCTGGGGGTGAGAGTAGGCCAGGAACTTCTGAATGAAAGACTTATTCCTGAGCAACATTCAGCTTCTGATATTGGTGATATTGTCCAGACTGCTTGTCTCGCTCATGACATTGGCAACCCTCCCTTTGGGCATACAGGTGAAGAAGCTATTCGTCACTGGTTCACCAATGATGTTGGGGCGAAGATAATAGAACAATTGCCTTTTAATGAAGCTACTGATTTACGTAGATTTGAAGGCAATGCACAAGGGTTTAGGGTTTTAACGACCTCGGAATATCATCCCTATGAAGGGGGGATGCGTCTTACTTATGCGTCGCTTGGCGCTTTCATTAAGTATCCTTGGCTTGCTGGTGATGCTGTTAATGGGCAAAGACCTATTCAGAACAAATATGGTATTTACTGTTCTGAATTGGGTTTGTTCAATGAAGTGGCGGACGCTACTGGCTTGTTAAAGCTGGGTGATGGTTGGCGGTGTCGCCATCCACTGGCTAACTTGATGGAGGTGTCTGATGATTTTTGCTACGCCATTCTTGATTTAGAAGATGGTGTAGAGATGGGTATCCTTGAGTGGGATAAGGTTTTTGAAATACTGTGCCTTGTCCTTGATGATCACCAGAAGAATCAGTTAGTCAAAGAAATTCAAGGCATGAAGGTTGGCCGTAGGCTCTCTATGATTCGTGGGAAAGTTATTTCAGCTTTTGTAGATGCTGGAGCGACTGCTTTCATGAATAACCATAATGAAATCATGACTGGCAAGGTTCTAGGTATTTTAGAACTTTGTGATAAGAATGTCCGTGAGTGTGTAGCCGCCGCCAAAGGTCTTGCGCGTGATGAAATCTTCCAGCATCCCAGGAAGGTTGAGTTAGAAATAGGGGCTTATAGCACTATATCTACGCTGCTTAACGTTAGCTGCTCTGCTGCTTTGGAATATGTTAGAAAGGGCGGTATAGCTGATTCGAAGACGAGAAGGGTGGTAGAGCTTCTTGGGCTGGACTTGAATAATTTAGACGCCAGTGGGGGTGTTTCCAAGGAGTACGGTGCAATAATGCAGGTTCTGGATTACGTGAGTGGCATGACCGATAACTATGCCATGCACTTGGCTCGACAGTTTAATGGTATGGGCGGGGAGCGTTGAGCCTGCGTGTACATAATAGCCAGCTGTTTTATTATGTGATTGCAAATGTGCTTCTCATTGAAAAGGCCACCTAAGTGGCCTTTTGTATCACAATTCAGCTTTTAATTTGTCGAATTCATTTTTTATTTCACGAAGCATTAACTTGCGTCCCTCATTTGCTTTGGAGTTTCCAATAATGGCAGAGATGGAAAATCCAACGGCAGTAAGGGCTGTTCCTACTACATAGCCAAACCATCCTTTGGCAATGTATACGCTAAGGGCAGTCACTGCGAGTCCGGCGGCGACAACAATTTTGTTGCCGTTATAGGTTTTGAACTCCCCGTGCTCGTAATACGTTTGCGTAACTGCAAGTGAGGCCAGGCTAAAAAAGGTGCCTACGCCCGGCAATGCAAACATTATAAAGTCTTGAAAAGTAAAAGTTTCTCTTTCGCTAATATACCCGAGTGTGTAAATCTCTCCATTCGGGGTCACTTGATAGGCGACTGGTTCACCACTTTTAAAAGCCATTAGAATTTTTTTGCCAACAGGAGCATGTAAACTCTCGTCAATGAGGATCGCTGGCAGCAAGTCACCGTTCTGAAACTCAAGCAATGCCTCAAGCTTGACATGAGTTCCTATATTGTTACTGACTGAAACGTTGTTGCCTTGCTTAGTGGTTGTAACTGAGCCGCTTGTGTGGGAGGTGACTGTTTTGTCCCTTAAAATGACTGCTGCACAATCGAACGCGGGCCTTCTACTCATGGCTATTCCTTAGCTTGCTAACAATAAAAAACGACTAGCTCAAAAAATTAAGCGGGAGGCTGGCATAATGCCATTATTTGATGAGGGCCAGGAACTTATCAAATTTCCAAAGCCTGATCAAGCGGCTGTAGAGGCTTCATTCTTTTATGCGTTCGTTAGAGGCTAACAGGATAGGGTTTCGCTGCTGCGCCAGAGGCGTAGAGCAGGTGACTTATAGGCAGGCGATGGCTAGTGTCTTTGTTTTGCTGGTGATGCAAACAACCATAAATCCCTAGTCAGTTCGAACGGGCTGTTCGAAGGGTGGTGTATCGGCTCTATAATTGTCCTGACAAAAACAGAGGTTATTCCTAAATGGTACAATTTCGTCTTCTTGTTCTTATATATTCTTATTTGTAACTAGTTGGCTGTTGACACTGTAATAAGGTCGTTTCTGGCTGCGGAGCCTAAATACAGTTCGCTCGGTAGCAGCCGAACCGGTGCTTCTTGTCACCCAGGGAGCGGCCGACGCAACTGACTTCGAGGGAGTGGGTGAGGCGGGTGTGGATATGGTCGTTGCTGTTGACCGGATGGACCTGTGTTTTGCGCCCCAGCAGCTTCTCGTTTCAGAACGGATGACGCAAGTGGAGGCATGATCAGGGGCGCCATCTGTGGCAGCGGGCTTGCTCACGATGCAGGCAGCGCGGTGTTTCAGTCAAACCGCGTCGATGCCATCGCGAGCAAGCCCGCTCCCACAGAAGGAGGGGGGGAGGCTTTCTATTCAGGGCTTGCGCGAGGCCTGGATCACCATCTTGATCAGTGGTATCAAGCCAGTGGTCAAGCTGATCCAGCGTGACGTGCCCCCGGTGTTTTTGCTTTTGGCGCCTCTGCCGGTCAGGAACCCGAGCAGGGTGACAATCCCCACACCCCACAAGGGCGCATGCTTGATCCCCAGGGTTTCCTGCCAGTTGCTGGTCATCCCGCGCATTTTTTGCAGGGGTTGCAGCAGTTGTTGCGACTCATGACGAATCTCCTGCCGGTGCATTTCCATGCGCAGGCGGATCAAGGTTTTGCGCAACTCCTGGCGTGAAGCATTTTTCGGCAATTCAGGCAGGCTCATGGCAACAAACGCTCGCGGTCTTTGGCCAGCTCTTCAAGCGTGGCATTGAAAGGAGAGGATTCATCGAATATCGCTGCGTTGAGGCGCAGCCCGCAGAACACCGCGGCCAGCGTATAAAACACACAAAGCCCGATAATGCCGGGGATGCGGTAGCTGTCCCAGAGCAGGATCATCACCAGCGCCGACAGTCCGATCAGCAGCAACAGCGCGAACACCAGTGCCAGCCCGGCAAACAACAACAGGCTGACGGTGCGTGCCTTCTGCTCTTGCAGTTCGATGCCCAGCAATTCGACATGGCTGTGCAACAGACCCAGGAATGCGGCACCCAAGCGCCGCGGTGAGGAACGGGGGGAACCGGATTCGTCTGTCATATCAGCGCCGGGTTGCCAGCAGGCCCAGAACAAAGCCGATACCGGCCGCGATGCCCACAGACTGCCAAGGGTTTGCCTGCACATAATCTTCGGTGGCCACCACAGCCGCCTGACTGCGGTCTTTCAACGATTCCTTGGTTTCTTCCAGGGTTGCGCGGGCCTTGAACAGGCTGTCCTTTATCTGGGCGCGCAGTTCTTCAGCCTGGTCACCGGCCAGGGACGCGGTGTGTTCCAGCAGCTTTTCGGCATCGAGTACCAGCGTCTGGAAATCGGCCATCAGGATTTCTTGAGCATTCTTTGCTGTTTTACGGGCCATGATTCACTCCATTAGTGGCTTGATAATCGTTCGAGTGTAGGCCTTCGGTGAAGGTTCACTCGTTTCCTTGGCATTGCTTGCGCGGTTGGATGGGCAATGCCAGAGATGTCTTTTGTGTACAGAGGCAAAACCTTACCTTAAATCAGTCGTTTTCGCGGGGGATTGCAGCTTCCCGCGCGTCTTCGCTTTCAAAACAGCCTTCGAGCAGGTGATAGCGGTCATGGCGTACCTGGTCGACCCGGCGTTGCACGATTTTTTCTGACAGGCCCAGCAAAATCAAGGCATGGGAGGCGAGCATCAGGCTCGACTCGAGCAATTCCGGTACCACTTCAGTTGCCCCGGCGGCCTTCAGCTCGGTGAGCTGGCTGTCATCGCGGGTCCTGACCAGGATAGGCACTTCGAGGGTAATCAGCCGGGCTTCCTTGAGTACGCTCATGGCCACCTCGGTGTTGTCCACGGCAATCACCAGCAGTCGCGCACGATCCAGGCCTACAGCGCGCAGCAGATCACCCCGGCGGGCGTCGCCGTAGTGCACGCAGCTGTCCGCTTTAGCTGCTTCCTCAATGCGATCGGGGTCGTAGTCCAGCGCGACAAAGTCCTTGTGTTCGCTGCGCAGGAAACGGCCAATGGACTGGCCCACGCGGCCATAGCCGCACATCACCACGTGCCCGTGCAGTTCGGCGTTTTGGCTGGCGATTTCTTCCAGCTCCGCCTCTTCATAGGATTGCCGGTGCAGGCTGGCTGCGATAAGTGGCGCGGCGCGCAGCAGCAGGGGTGTCAGCAGCATCGAGCAGAACGTGGCGGCCAGCAGATAGGCAGCCATATCCGCCGGGATCAGCGAGTTGCTCTGCATCTGCGCCATCAGGGCAAAGCAGAACTCACCGCCCTGGGCCAGGGCCAGGCCACTGCGCCAGGCGGTTTCTCCGTCGCTGCCACGCAACTTGACCAGAATCGCGACCACGGCACCCTTGATCAGCATCAGGACCAGGGTCAGGCCTAAAATCAGGAAACCGTGGTGAATGAAAAGCTGCAGGTCGATCAGCATGCCGATGCTGACGAAAAACAGACCCAGCAGAATGTCCCGGAAAGGTCGGATATCGGCTTCAATCTGGTGTCGATAGTGGCTTTCACCCAGTAGCATGCCGGCCAGGAAGGCGCCGAGCGCAGGGGACAGGCCCAGCAGGTGGGTGAGCCAGGCGGTGAGCAGCACGATCACCAGCGCCAGCAACACAAACAGCTCTGCCGAGCGCGACGCGGCCACCTCGTGGAACAGGCGCGGCAGCAGGAAGCGACTGGCAAACAGCAGCCCCAGAAACAGGATCACAGTCTTGCCCAAGGTAACTGGCAAGGCCCAATACCAGGCCTGGTCGCTGCTGCCGGCGAACACCGGCACCAAGGTCAGCAACAGTACCGCGACCACGTCCTGAAACAGCAGTACGCCAATGGCATTCTGACCGTGACGGCTGAAGATTTCCCCCAGGCTAGTCAGCTCTTTACTTACGATCGCCGTGGATGACAGGGCGAGTCCGGCACCGAGCAGGAACGCGCCGTTAAGGCTCATGCCAAAGGCATACAGCAGGCCGCCCAGCGCCACTGCCGAACACAGCACTTGCAGGCTGCCCAGGCCAAATACCACCCGACGCAGCTTGAGCATCTTGGGCAGCGAGAACTCCAGCCCCAGGGAAAACAGCAAAAACACCACTCCAAGCTCTGCCAGGTCAGGCAGGTCAGGCAGGTCGGGGCTGTCATTGATCCAGTCGAGGGCGGTGGGACCTACAAACAGGCCGACACACAGGTAACCCAGCACCGGCGGCAGCTTCAGGCGCCGGAACAGGGCAATGACCACCAGTGACGAGGCAAGGATGATTAACAGATTGGCAAACACGAAAGGCTTCCTTGGCAGGTCGGGAAAAAGGTCGCGAGCATCCGGCAAATACGAAGGTCTGTCGCTGATGTGGGTCAAGCGTAGTCGCAAGCAGGGGAATAGAGCGATTGTATTGGCAAATCAGGCATACGGCTGCGGGTATCTGCTACGGGTCGACGTCACCGGGCCAGGCTCTTAAGATAAACACTTTATTTCTAAGGTCGTTATTTATGCCTCCCGAATGCCAATTGTTCGGCACCCTGGGTTGTCACCTGTGTGAACTGGCCGAAGCGGTTTTAATGCCCTTGGTCGAGCATGGGTTGATGGTCGAGCTGGTCGATATTGCTGACAGCGACTCGTTGTTTGAAAGCTACGGCTTGCGTATTCCGGTATTGCGCCGGGTCGATACGGGCCAGGAGTTGGGCTGGCCGTTTGATACTGCGCAGGTGGTCAATTTTCTTGGATAAACCTGCATAATCACCGGCTGCATTTTCCGCTCGAGACCCTTTATGTCGTCCCAGCCTTTCATCGCCGCCGAGCATCAAGCCAGTACCTTGCACCTGCCGCCAGGCAGATGGTTGACGGTGCTCGACTGCCTGAGTGAACACTTCAGTGCCATCAGCCGCGAACAGTGGCTTGACCGTATCGCCCGTGGCCGGGTGCTGGATGCCGACGGTGCGCCTATCAGCCCGCAGCTGGCGTACCGGGAAGGCCTGCGCATTCATTACTTTCGCGAAGTGCCCAACGAAACGCCCATTCCGGTGCAGGAAACCATCCTGTATGCCGATGAGCATCTGGTGGTGGCGGACAAGCCGCACTTCCTGCCGGTGACCCCGGGCGGTGAGTATGTCGAGCAAACACTGCTGCGGCGCTTGATCCGCACCCTGGGCAACCCCCATCTGGTGCCCCTGCACCGTATCGACCGGCACACGGCGGGCCTCGTGCTGTTTTCTGCCAATCCGGACACTCGTTCGGCGTATCAGTCGTTGTTTCCCACGCGCAAGATCGACAAACGCTATGAGGCCATTGCTCGCGCATTGCCTGAACTTGAGCTGCCGCTGGTGCATAAAAGCCGCCTGGTGGAGGGCGAGCCTTTTTTCCGCATGAAAGAAGGGCCGGGCGTCAGCAATACCGAGACCCTGGTCGACGTTTGTGAGAAAAACGGTGAGTTGTGGCGTTATGCGTTGTACCCCGTCACCGGGAAAAAGCATCAGTTGCGGGTGCATATGGCGGCGCTGGGGGCAGGGATATGCAATGACCCGTTCTACCCGGACGTGATCAGGGACGCTGTCGATGACTATGCCGAGCCGCTGAAACTGCTGGCCCAGAGTTTGCGCTTTGTTGATCCGCTCACGGGAGAAGCGCGCTTTTTCGAGAGCAGGATTCATCTGGACTGGTAAAACAAAACCCGCACTAGGCGGGTTTTGTTTTAAGACCAGAGAGCGGTATTACAGCTCTTTAACGGTACGAATCTGGTCTTTGTTGATGCGGGTTTCTTTACCGTCCAGTTGCTTGAACTGGTAGAAGCCTGAGTCGTCATCGTATTTTGGCGCGTCGACAGTCTGGATTTCGCGACCGTCGTTCAGGGTGATCACCGAAGGCGAGGAGCAGCCGGCAAGGGCGGCCATGCCAGCAGCGAGCATCAGGGCGGCGAGAGTCCGGTGAGTCATTGTGTATCTCCAACAAGTGAATGTGCTGTTAATGATTACTGTCCTTGAGACGTATACATCGTCTGCAAGTTCCATTGCTAGCCCCAGGCAGACACTGGCGCGGATTATTTCAGCCAGTCCGGGGTATTGAAATTGGCCAGCCGCGGGTCATTTTCGGCGCATTGCCAGGCCCGTGCATTGAGCTGGAGCATGATTTTGCGCGGGCTGCGTTCACCTGCCTGCCAGGCGGCCTCGAATACATCTTTCAGTGCTGTGGGGATCACGCATAACAGCGGTTCCCAGTGCTCCCCGTGGCGCACCATCAGCGGCTGATCGGGATGTTGAGCGGCAGCGCCCAGCAGGGCATCGAGCAACCCGCGGTCGATTTTCGGTACATCGCAGGGCAACACCAGCAAGTGTGAGTGGCGGGCCACGGCCAGCCCGGCGCGGATCCCCGCCAACGGCCCGGCAAAGTCATCATTGCCATCACTGACCAGTTGATCGGCCAGGCGGGTGTACTGTTCGTGGTTGCGATTGCACGAAATGATCAGGTCATCGGTCAGCGGGCGGGTGACGCGCTGGGCATACGCGATCAGCGGCTGACCCTGCCATCTCACCAGCCCCTTGTCCTGACCGCCCATGCGCTGGCCACGGCCACCTGCCAGCAGCAAGATGGAGCATTGAAACCGGTTCATATGGAACTCCGCGCAACCAGGCAAAAGAAGCGCTGTGATATAACACCGGGCTGTTTCTCCTACAACTGGACCTCGTCTATGAAAGCCAAGGTTGATGCACCTTTCGTACCTTTGAATATCGCCGTTCTTACCGTCAGTGACACTCGAACCCTGGAAACGGACACTTCGGGTCAGGTTTTTGTCGATCGCCTGCGTGATGCCGGGCACAACCTGGCGGCACGGGTGTTGCTCAAGGATGACTTGTATAAAATCCGCGCCCAGGTCGCCACCTGGATCGCCGACGATGGGGTGCAGGTGGTGCTGATTACCGGCGGCACAGGTTTTACTGCACGGGACAGCACGCCAGAAGCCGTCAGTTGTCTGCTGGACAAGCAAGTAGATGGCTTTGGTGAACTGTTCCGCCAGATCTCCGTGGCCGATATCGGCACTTCGACCGTGCAGTCCCGTGCTCTTGCCGGCTTGGCCAACGGTACGCTGGTGTGCTGCCTGCCGGGTTCGACCAACGCTGTACGCACCGGTTGGGACGGGATATTGGCCGAGCAACTGGATTCCCGTCATCGCCCCTGCAACTTCGTCGCCCACTTGAAGCAGGCGCCGGCCTGTGAAACCCGTGGATAAGCCGGGTCGAACCGGCGCGCTGATGCCCGTCGAGGTGGCACTTGAGCGTTTGCTGGCACTGGCTGAGTCGGCGCCGATCCTTGACACCGAATCGGTTCCGGTGGGCGCAGGGGATGGCCGCGTACTGGCCCACGACTTGATTGCAAGCCTTGATCTTCCCCCTTGGCCCAACAGTGCAATGGACGGTTATGCGTTGAACCTGGGCGACTGGTCCGGGGAACCGCTAACCGTTAGCCAGCGAATTTTTGCCGGTACTGCCCCGGAGCCACTGGCGCCAGGCACCTGTGCACGCATTTTTACTGGTGCCCCGGTACCTGCGGGCGCGGACTGCGTCGAAATGCAGGAAAATGCCGTGGTGCAGGCCGACGGACGAGTGGTATTCACCCATGCCTTGCGTGCAGGTCAGAACATTCGTCCTAAAGGGCAGGAAACCACCATTGGTGAGGTAGTCCTTACTGCGGGGACGCGCTTGGGGCCGATCGAGCAGGGGCTGGCAGCATCCCTGGGCTGCGCCGAGCTGCGAGTCATGCGACGGGTCAAGGTGGCGGTGTTATCCACTGGCGATGAACTGATCGAGCCCGGGCAGCCGTTGGGCCCGGGGCAAATCTACAACAGCAACCGCATAGTGCTGTGCAGCTGGTTGGCGCGCATGGGTTGTGAAGTGGTCGATGGGGGGATTCTGCCTGATGACTTGCCCGCCACCCGCCAACGCTTGGGTGAGTTGGGAACGGTTGACCTGATTTTATCCACCGGCGGAGTGTCGGTCGGTGAGGCAGACTTTTTGGGCATTGCGTTGCGCGAAGAGGGCGAGCTGGCGCTGTGGAAGTTGGCAATCAAGCCGGGCAAACCCCTGACCTGCGGGCATTTTCGCGGTGTGCCGGTGATCGGCCTGCCAGGTAACCCTGCCTCGACTCTGGTGACGTTCGCGTTGCTGGCACGGCCTTATCTGCTGCGCCTGCAAGGCGTGCAGGCTGTCGAACCGCTGAAGTTCCAGGTGCCTGCAGGATTTGTCTGGCCCAAGCCGGGCAATCGTCGCGAGTACCTGCGCGGGCGTTTGGAGCAAGGGCGTGCGGTGATTTACAAAAACCAGAGTTCAGGCGTGTTGCGCAGCGCGGCATGGGCTGAAGGGCTGGTGGAAGTCCTTGAGGATTGCACCCTGGCCGAAGGCGACCGGGTGGGGTTTATCCCGTTGAGTGAAGTGCTGGGCTAGCACTGTTGCGTCACCCGTGGGAGCGGGCTTGCTCGCGATTGCGGGTGATCGCCATCGCGAGCAAGCCCGCTCCCACAATGATCTCAGACAGGCGCGCGCCCATAGATATCAGTCAGGCGCACGATGTCGTCTTCGCCCACATACTCGCCGCTTTGCACTTCGATCATGACCAGTTCAGCCTCCCCGGTGTTGCCCAGCCGGTGTGGGCTGCCGGGTTTGATAAAGGTGGACTCGTTGGTTTCGAGGGTGAAGTCCAGGCCATCATTGTTCACTTCGGCCCTGCCACTGACCACAATCCAGTGTTCGCTGCGCCGTTGGTGCACCTGCAGGGACAGCGCGGCTCCGGGCTTGACCACGATGCGTTTGATCTTGAACCCCGGACCTTCCTCCAGCACGGTGTAGGTGCCCCACGGGCGGGTGACAGTGCGGTGCAGGCGATAGGCGTCGTGGCCCTGGAGTCTGAGTGTTCGGGCGATGTGCCTGACGTCCTGGCTGCGTCGGGCGTCGGCCACGAGCAGAGCATCCGGCGTATCGATAATGATCAGGTCGTTTAGTCCGACCCCGCCCACCAACCGTTTCGGCGAGTCGATGTAGCAGTTGTGTACATCGTGCAGTACGTTTTCGCCAGTACACTGGTTGCCATTGGCGTCGGCCGGGGTCAGCTCGCGCACCGCCTGCCATGAGCCTATGTCACTCCAGCCCAGCTGGCAGGGCACCACGGCAACTTTTTGCGAGCGCTCCATCACGGCGTAGTCTATGGAGATATCGGGCACCAGGGCGAAACTCTGGCTGTCCAGTTCGAGGTGGCGTTGTTGTTTGCCCTCAAACATCTGGCTGTGATCAAGGCAGTGGGTCACGGCATCCAGTACCAGAGGCGCATGGGCCCTGAATTCTTGCAGTACGCTGTCGGCGCGCATGCAGAACATGCCGCTGTTCCACAGATGCAGGCCGCCGTCGAGGTAGCCCTGGGCCGTTTTGGCGTCCGGTTTTTCAACAAACTGCGCCACTTCAAAGCCATCCTGGTTCAGCTTCTGGCCTTTTTCTATATAACCAAAGCCGATTTCGGCCCGGGTTGGCAGTATGCCAAAGGTCACCAGCCAGCCCTCGTCGGCCAGTTTGCGGGCGTTGTCGACGGCCCGGCCGAAGGCGGCAATATCGGTGATCAGATGGTCGGCGGGGAGCACCAGCAACTGCGTATCACCGCCGTAGCGCTGCGCAATCTGCAAGGCGGCTGCGGCAATCGCCGGGGCAGTATTGCGGCCAAATGGCTCGAGGATAAAGTCCAGTTCGATGTCGTCCATGCTCTGTGCGCGGTAATCATCAAGCGTGCGAAAAAACACCTCCCTGTTGGTTACGGTCAGCAACGGGCCAACGTCACGCAGGCCGGTTGCGCGGGCAAAGGTCTTTTGCAGCAGGCTCTGACCATCGGGCAGGCACATAAAGGGCTTGGGCATGGCCTCGCGCGACACTGGCCATAGCCGGGTGCCAGCGCCACCGGCGATGATGCAGGGAACCAGTGTGCTCATACAGAACGCCTCTAGAATCATTGGACAACTTACAGGGGTTGAAGTCTGACCGGTTCTGCGCTTTTGATCGAGCCGTGAAGGTTAAATCACGGGTGCATGGGCCTTTTCGGTCTGGCTGTTGTCCAAGCAATCAGACCGTTATGTCGAGGGATGGAATATGAGTGCAGGTAAGGCTTTTTTGATTTTGCACGGCAAGCAGGCGCTCAACGAAGACGTGCGCGCTGCCGTTGAGCAGCAGCGGGCGGCGGGGTGGGAACTGGCGGTGCGGCTGACCTGGGAGGCCGGGGATGCGCAGCGTCTGGTACGCGAGGCGCTGGAGGGCGGCTACACCCGGCTGATTGCCGGTGGCGGCGATGGCACTTTGCGTGATATTTGCGAGGCGATGGCACTGGCCGATACCGAGGCCAGCCTGGTGCTATTGCCGTTGGGCACCGCCAATGACTTTGCCCGGGCGGCCGGTGTGTCCCTGGAGCCCGCTCAAGCCCTGGCCTTGCTCGATGTGCCAGCCTGTCCCATCGATCTGGGTGAAGTCGACGGCCAGTTGTTTTTGAACATGGCCACCGGTGGCTTTGGTAGCCAGGTCACCGCCAATACCTCCGAAGACCTGAAAAAGGTACTGGGCGGGGCGGCCTATCTGTTTACCGGGCTGTCGCGCTTTACTGAGCTGCACGCGGCCTATGCCGAGCTACAGGGGCCGGACTTTCACTGGCAAGGCGAGTTGCTGGCGCTGGGCATCGGCAACGGTCGTCAGGCCGGGGGCGGGCAAGTCCTGTGCCCTGAGGCGCTGGTCGATGATGGCTTGCTGGATATCAGCATTTTGCCAGCACCCACGGAAATCGTCGGTACGCTCAAAAGCCTGATGACCGAAGGCTGGGGGCTGGATAACCTGTTTGTCCGCGCGCGTTTGCCCTGGGTCGAGATCAAGGCCGCCGAGGGGCTGGCGATCAACCTCGATGGTGAGCCGCTTGCGGGCGATGCGATGCGCTTTGCCGTGCGCAAGGGTGCTTTGAAGGTCCACTTGCCCCAGGGGTCGCCTTTGCTGGGCCAGTCAGAACTGCGGGTTAGTTGATAGCTAAACGATATCAAGGTCCTGGGAATCCGGCCGATAAGGTCAGGCATCAAGTACCTACCCCAGGAGTTACTCATGGCCGGCATTCTCGACACGGTAGACCAGCGCACTCAACTGGTCGGTGAAAACCGACTGGAACTTCTCATGTTTCGTCTGGCCGGCAGGCAGTTGTTCGCGATCAACGTGTTCAAGGTGCAAGAAGTCCTGCAATTGCCAAAACTGACCTTGATGCCGCACCGTCATCCCCATGTGTGCGGCGTGGTCAACCTGCGCGGTAAAACCCTGCCGGTGATCGACCTGTCCCAGGCCATCGGCATGCGTGCGCTGGTGCCGGGCCCGGACAGCACCATTATCGTCACCGAGTACAACCGCTCGGTGCAGGCCTTCCTGGTGGGCGGGGTTGACCGTATCGTCAATATGAACTGGGAGGCCATCCTGCCTCCACCCGCCAGTGCCGGGCGCAGTCATTACCTGACGGCCATCAGTAAGGTCGAGGAGCAATTGGTCGAGATCATCGACGTGGAAAAAGTTCTTGCCGAAATCGTGCCGTACAACGCCAAAGTCTCGCGCGAGAAGCTTGCCGATCCGATCTTCGAGCAAGTGCGCGGGCGTGAAGTGCTGCTGGTCGACGATTCCAGTGTAGCGCTGGCGCAACTGCGTGAAACGCTTTCGCAACTGGGGGTCAAGATGCATATTGCCAGCGATGGTTTGAAGGCGCTGAACATGCTCAAGGGCTGGGCCGATACCGGGCAGGTAATGACCGACAAGTTGCTGATGATCTTCACCGATGCCGAAATGCCGGAAATGGACGGTTACCGGTTGACCACTGAAATCCGTAATGACCCGCGTTTGCGCGCGCTGTATGTGGTGTTGCATACCTCGTTGTCCGGCAGCTTTAACGAGTCGATGGTGAAAAAGGTCGGGTGCGACAATTTTCTGTCCAAATTCCAGCCGGACAAGCTGGTGGATGTCGTACGCCAGCGCCTGATACTGGACCAACAACCTGCTTGAAGTCCTGCACCTTTGCATCAGTGATCGGCTCGTATACTGTGGCTTTTTAACCCCGCAGGGAGCTGAGTCATGCTGCGTCTAAGCGCGCTTTATCGTTTTCCACTTAAATCCGGCAAAGGTGAAAGCTTGCCTCTGGCCACGCTGGACAAGCTGGGGCTGGTGGGCGATCGACGCTGGATGTTGGTGGATGAAGCTAGCGGGCGGTTTCTGACCCAGCGTGCCGACCCCAAAATGAGTCAGCTGTCTGCGCTGTGGAATGCCGCCGGTGGCTTGACCTTGAATGCCGAAGGGTTCGAGGCACTGGAGGTCGCAGTGCCGGATGCCGACACCGACCTGCGTGGCGTGACGATATGGCGCGACACCTTGCGTGTACCGGATGCAGGGGATGCTGCTGCTGACTGGCTAAGCCGCTTTGTAGAAAAGCCGGTGCGGCTGGTGCATGTGCCACTGCAAAGGGCGCGCACCACGGAGTCGGGCTACGGCCGGGATGATGACCAGGTTGCGTTCGCCGATGGTTATCCGCTTTTGCTGATTGGCCAGGCATCGCTGGATGATATTTCGCACAAGATCGGCCGGCCGATGGACATGCTGCGTTTTCGCCCCAACCTGGTGATCGAAGGCAGCGAAGCCTTTGCCGAAGACGGCTGGAAGCGTATCCGCATCGGCGATGTCGAGTTCCGCGTGGTCAAGTCCTGCTCGCGCTGCATCCTCACTACTGTTGATCCGCATACAGGGGTGCGTGATGAACAGCGCGAACCGCTGGCGACCCTGATGACCTACCGCAAGCAGGAAAACGGCACCATGTTCGGTCAGAACCTGGTTAACGAGGGTAATGGCGTTCTGGAGGTCGGCATGCCGGTAACAATCCTGGAGTAGCCAAGCCCTGTAGCAGCTGCCTCGTTCCTTCGGCAGCTGCTACAGGCTACCTGTCACTGATCATCAAAATAGCGCTCATGCCAGTCCACTACAGGCTGTGGTGCATTGAGCTTTTGCCCGTAGATCACCGAATAAGACAACACGTTCTGCACGTACTGGCGGGTTTCGTCGAACGGGATGCTCTCGATCCACACGTCGAAGCCCAGGTGGTTGGCACCCTTGAGCCACTGGCGCACACGTCCCGGCCCGGCGTTGTAAGCCGCTGAAGCCAGCACCCGGTTGCCGTTGAACTGGCCATGCACCTGGCTCAGGTAAGCGGCACCCAGCTGGATGTTCTTGTCGGGGTTCAGCACTTGCTGCGGCGAGGCCAGCGGGATGCTGAATTTTCGTGCGGTCTCTTTGGCGGTGGCGGGCATCAACTGCATCAGGCCGCTGGCGCCAACGCCGGAGCGGGCGTCATCCATAAAGGCACTTTCCTGACGGGTGATGGCGAATACCCAGCTGGAGTGCAAGCCGCGGAGTTTGGCTTCGCGCACCAGAGTATCGCGGTGGGCCATCGGGAAGCGAATGTCCAGGTCATCCCAGTACTGGGCCTGGCTGATGGTGCGGATAGCCGGGAAATACCACTTGAGGTCGTAAGCCAGCTTGGCCTGGGCGACCATTTCGTCACGGCTGAACAGGCGACTGACGTAATACCACTCACGACGACCATCGACCACCTGGCCGCGGTCATGGAATTCAAGTGCGCGCTGCACGCCTGGCGTATTGCGCACTTTTTTGATCAGTTGCGGGCTGAGCACCAGCGGCCGGTTGTTGAGTTGATAAGGGGTTTGCGCCCGGTCAGCGGCCAGGAACCCGTAGAAATCACGTTCGTTGGCGACTTTTTTGAACAGGACCTGAGCTTGCGGGTTTTTGGGTTCGGCCAGTTCAAGGCTGCGGGCCTGCCAGTAGCGCCAGCGGCTGGTGGTTGCCAAGTCTTGTGGGAGTTTGCGGGTGAGCTGGTAGGCATCTTCCCAGCGGCCCAGACGCAGCAGCAGACGCAGGCGCCACTCGGTGACGGTATTGTCCCGCAGTTCGGGGTCGTACTGGGTCATGATGTCCAGGCCGCGGCTGTCGTAGCGGCGGGCGAACGTCAGGCCGATTTCCCGGGCGATGGCGACTTTTTCATCGCGGGAAAAATGCATGTTGGTGGCGTAGGTGTCGAGCAGGGACGCGGCTTTTTCCGGGTCCTGACGTGCCAGGCGGCGCAGGCCCAGGCCTACGGCGTCAGACATGGCCTCGCTGGCCGGGGCAAAACGTGACGGCTGGCTGAGCATGTCGGGTTTTTGCGCCACGTCAATCATCAGCCGGGCTTGTGGGCCAAGCGTATTGAGGCCGTTGGCGAGTTGCGTGGCCAGGGCGTAATTACGTGCTTCAGCGGCCAGTTTGACCCGCTGCCAGCGTTTTTGCTCGGTCAGCTGGCCTGCCGCGGCCCATTGGCTGAACAGGGCATCGCAGGCGGCCGGTTGCGCCTTGCCGACCATCCAGAGTTTTTCTGCGCTGGCATAACCCTCGGCCTTGCGGTTGTGTTGCAACTCATATTGGCCGTTGAGGCAGTCCAGCTCGGTGAAGTTGAGCTTGGGGTCGTAGTACTTTGTGAAAGTGGCCCAGTCGCCACGGTCTGCCAGCCAGCGCAGCCAGCGCAGTTTCATCCAGTTGGCTTGCGGCAGGTCGCCATGTGCGGCGAGAAACTGTTCGATTTCTGTATTGCTTGCGGACTTCAGGCGTGCGGTCAACTCGTCATAGGCCAGGTACGGCGTAAGCGGGTAGCTGCGCAAGGCTGCGGAATTTTGAAAGTAAGGGCCGGAATCGCCTTTGGCCAAGGCGCGCTTGGCCTGGTCGTAGAGCTGGCGTTGTTGGGTCAGGTCTGCGCCATGGGCGGCTTGCACGGCGCAGCTGGTGAGAAGCAGGCAGGATAAAAAGTTGAAGAGACGACTGCGCATGAGGCTTCCGTACTGATAAAAAACGTGACGAGCGCAGGCCGAACCTGCACGGATTATTTCGTAGCTTAGCCTTTTGCCAGCGACGCGTGAACGTCTTGGCGGCCAACCATAGCAACTTGGCACTAAATGAAGGCAAGACGGCACCGTACAAGAAATACCCGGCCGCCCGGGGGTTCAAATCAGGTAGAATGCGCGCCCAGTTTTTGGAGAAGCTCATGACCCTGCTCAAATTCAGCGATGTGTCCCTTGCTTTCGGCTCTATGCCGTTGTTGGACAAGGTGTCCTGGCAGATCGCCCGTGGAGAGCGGGTGTGCATCATCGGCCGCAACGGTACCGGCAAGTCCAGCATGATGAAGCTGGTTAAAGGTGATCAAAAACCCGATGACGGCTCTGTTTGGCGCGCGCCCGGCCTCAAGATTGGCGAATTGCCGCAAGAGTTGCCGGTTGCCGACGAGCGGACTGTATTCGACGTTGTGGCCGAAGGCCTGGACGGTGTTGGCGAGCTACTGGCCCAGTACCATCACTTGAGCCAGAACATCGTCACCGATGCTGACCTGGACAAGCTGATGCACGTCCAGCAAGACCTCGAAGCCCGTGATGGCTGGCGCTTGCAGCAATTGGTGGACAGCACCCTGAGCCGCCTGCAATTGCCTGCCGACAAAACCCTGGCCGAATTGTCCGGCGGCTGGCGTCGTCGCGTCCTGCTTGCACAGGCTCTGGTTTCCGAACCGGACCTGCTGCTGCTCGACGAACCGACCAACCACCTGGATATCGGCGCAATCGCGTGGCTGGAAGAGGCCCTCAAGGACTTCCAGGGCGCGGTTCTGTTTATTACCCATGACCGTTCATTCCTGCAGAACCTGGCCACTCGGATTCTGGAGCTGGACCGTGGCGGCCTGATCGACTGGAATGGCGACTACGCCAGTTTCCTGGTGCACAAGGAAGCCACCCTGGCCGCGGAAGAAACCGCCAATGCGCTGTTCGACAAGCGTCTGGCTCAGGAAGAAGTCTGGATCCGCCAGGGCATCAAGGCCCGTCGCACCCGTAACGAAGGCCGCGTGCGCGCCCTGAAAGAACTGCGCGTAGAGCGCAGCGAACGTCGCGAGCGTACCGGCAAGGCGAATATCCAGCTGGACACGGCAGACAAGTCCGGCAAGCAAGTGATGGTGCTGGAAAACGTCAGCTTTGCTCACCCGGGTGGTCCGTTCCTGCTCAAGGACTTCTCGATGGTGCTGCAGCGCGGCGACCGTATCGGCCTGCTGGGTGCCAATGGTACCGGTAAAACCACGCTGCTCAAGCTGATGCTGGGCGGCCTGGTGCCAACTGAAGGTACGGTTGAAGAGGGCACGCGTATCGACGTGGCTTACTTCGATCAGCTGCGCCATCAGCTGGATCTGGAAAAAACCGTGATCGACAACGTGGCCGAAGGCCGCGACTTTATCGATATCGACGGCCAGAGCCGTCACGTGCTCAGCTACCTGGGTGACTTCCTGTTCAGCCCTCAGCGTGCCCGCACGCCGGTCAAGGCGCTGTCGGGTGGTGAGCGTGCGCGTCTGTTGCTGGCCAAGCTGTTCAGCAAGCCGGCCAACCTGCTGGTGCTCGATGAGCCAACCAATGACCTCGACGTTGAAACCCTGGAGCTGCTTGAGGAGGTGCTGCTGACCTTCAAGGGCACTGTGCTGATGGTCAGTCACGATCGGGCATTCCTCGATAACGTGGTAACCAGTACCCTGGTTTTCCAGGGCGAAGGCAAGGTTCGCGAGTACGTGGGCGGCTATCAGGACTGGCTGCGCCAGGGCGGTTCACCGCGCCTGCTGGGCGTGACCGAGAGCAAGTCGGGCAAAGCCGACCTCAACTCGGCCGTGGTCGAGGCTGCACCGGCACCTGTGGCCGCTCAGCCTGCTCCTGCGGCGAAAAAGAAACTCAGCTACAAGCTGCAGCGTGAGCTGGAAGCCCTGCCGGCCGATATCGACGCCAAGGAACAGGCCATTGCTGCGGTTGAAGCAGAAATGGCTGACGCTGGTTTCTATCAACTGCCTGCGGCCAAAACCGCGGAAGTGATTGCCAAGCTTGAAACATTGCAAGCCGAGCTTGAGCAGCTGGTTGAGCGCTGGGCCGAGCTGGATGCCTGATTGACCCCGTGCTGAACTGAAAAAGCCCGGCCCTTTTATAAGGGGCCGGGCTTTTTTGTGGTTGCTGCAGATAAACTCAGTCAGGTTTTTTCAGGCTGACCGCCAGCACGTCGCACGGTGCACCATGCAGTACGTCGTTGGCGGTCGAGCCCAGCAGCAGGGCGAGGCCGTGGCGGCCGTGGCTGCCAACCACGATCAGGTCGCAGTTTTGCGCTTTGGCCAGGGCATGGATTTCCTGGCGCGGCTGGCCGTAGTTCAGGTGGCAGTAGTCCTTGTGCAGCTGCGGGTATTTGGCGATCAGGCGTTCAAGGCGTTCCTTGGCCTGGTCGAACTGTTGCTGCTGCAATTGCGAGAGATCCATTGGCACATCGCCGCCGAACGCCATCGCCATCGGTTCGACGATATGGATCAGTGACAATTTGGCGCCGTTGGCCTTGGCGCTTTCACTGGCGCGGTTGATCACGGGGTCACATTCGTCGGTCAGGTCGACGGCGACCAGGATATGTTCGTAGGGCATGTGGGGTGCTCCTGTAGATGGCGATTAATTATGAGTATGGCCCTTTTCCAGAGCCTTGGTTCAAGTCTGGGTCATGCGTTTATCAAGCAGTGAGAGTACAGATATGACGGTATGGATAGTGGTGTCAATCCTGGCACTGGTTCTGAGTCCCCTGGCGTGGTTGCGCCCGTCCCGGGGGCAGAGTGGTCGGATGGACCTGCGCATGGAGGCGCGGCGCATGGGGTTGTCCATGCAGCTGGCGCCTCAGGAGTGGCCGCACTGGCTTGAGCCGCAACCGCCCGGTTCCTGCGCGCAGTACCACCGTCCGCGCCGCAGTACTAAACCTGATGTTTGGTGCTATTGGCAATCGGCACCGGGAAAATGGCTCAATCGCTGGCAGGAAGAATGCGAGGACGAGCGCCTGCTGGCGCAGTTTCGCAAGCTGCCAGCCAATGTCTACAAGGTTGAGGCCGATAAACAAATGATTGTGCTGGTCTGGGGCGAGAAGGGCGAGGCCCAGGTGCTCAAGGCCATTGACGAGGTGCTCAAGGCGCTGGCATGACCCTTGTGGGGGCGGGCTTGCCCGCGATGGAATCGGCGGGGTGTGGCAGGCAAACCGCGGCGTCTGAATCCCGAGCAAGCCCGCTCCCACACTTTTCACCTGCAAGGCGCCTTAATGGTTTCGGGCGCTCATAGCGCAGGTGTCTAAACTGACTGCCGGGTCGTTTTGTCATCATTGTTTTGGACAATTGACAATCGATCGCTTTTCCGTGAAGGTGTCGACACCCAAATCAAACGGGCGTATGAATTGAGTGTTTGTCGTGTCGGACGATGCTTGTTCAATCCCGATTATCGCGTTGGCGGGTGTGCCTGGCGGATTGGCAACAGCATTGACGCAAAGGTCAGTGACAGCCAGACGCTAGCTTCTGACGTGTACTGTTCAGCTTCCATATCCTGGAGATCAGTTGATGATTTACGAAGGTAAAGCCATCACGGTTACGGCTCTTGAAAGTGGCATCGTCGAACTCAAGTTCGACCTCAAGGGTGAGTCCGTCAACAAGTTCAACCGTCTAACCCTGAACGAATTGCGTCAGGCAGTAGATGCGATCAAGGCAGATGCTTCGGTCAAGGGTGTCATCGTTTCCAGCGGTAAAGACGTGTTTATCGTCGGCGCCGACATCACCGAATTCGTTGAAAACTTCAAATTGCCGGATGCCGAGCTGATTGCCGGCAACCTGGAAGCCAACAGAATCTTCAGCGATTTTGAAGACCTCAACGTACCGACCGTCGCTGCCATCAATGGCATCGCGTTGGGCGGCGGTCTGGAAATGTGCCTGGCAGCCGACTTCCGGGTCATGGCTGACAGCGCCAAGATCGGCCTGCCGGAAGTCAAGCTGGGTATCTATCCGGGCTTTGGCGGCACCGTGCGTCTGCCACGCCTGATCGGCGTTGATAACGCGGTTGAATGGATTGCCTCCGGCAAGGAAAACCGCGCAGAAGACGCTCTGAAAGTAGGTGCCGTTGATGCTGTGGTCACCGCTGACAAGCTGGGCGCAGCTGCCCTGGACCTGATCAAGCGCGCCATCAGTGGTGAGCTGGACTACAAGGCCAAGCGTCAGCCGAAGCTGGAAAAGCTCAAGCTCAACGCAATCGAACAAATGATGGCGTTCGAAACCGCCAAAGGTTTCGTGGCTGGCCAGGCCGGCCCGAACTACCCGGCCCCGGTTGAAGCGATCAAGACCATCCAGAAAGCCGCGAACTTCGGTCGTGACAAGGCGCTGGAAGTGGAAGCTGCAGGTTTTGCCAAACTGGCCAAGACCTCCGCTTCAAACTGTCTGATCGGCCTGTTCCTGAACGATCAGGAACTGAAGAAAAAAGCCAAGATCTACGACAAAATCGCCAAAGACGTGAAGCAGGCCGCCGTTCTGGGTGCAGGCATCATGGGTGGCGGTATTGCCTATCAGTCGGCCTCCAAAGGCACGCCGATCCTGATGAAGGACATCAACGAACACGGCATCGAGCAAGGGCTGGCTGAAGCCGCCAAGTTGCTGGTGGGTCGCGTTGATAAAGGTCGCATGACTCCGGCGAAAATGGCCGAAGTACTGAACGGTATTCGTCCTACTCTGTCCTACGGCGATTTCGGCAACGTCGACCTGGTGGTCGAAGCGGTAGTCGAGAACCCGAAGGTCAAGCAAGCGGTACTGGCGGAAGTGGAAAACCACGTTCGCGAAGACGCCATCCTGGCTTCCAACACTTCGACCATTTCCATCAGCCTGCTGGCCAAGGCCCTCAAGCGTCCGGAAAATTTCGTCGGCATGCACTTCTTCAACCCGGTGCACATGATGCCGCTGGTTGAAGTGATTCGTGGCGAGAAGTCCAGCGACCTGGCTGTTGCCACCACCGTTGCCTACGCCAAGAAAATGGGCAAGAACCCGATCGTGGTCAACGACTGCCCGGGCTTTTTGGTCAACCGCGTATTGTTCCCGTACTTCGGCGGTTTTGCCCGTCTGGTCAGTGCCGGTGTCGACTTTGTGCGCATCGACAAAGTAATGGAAAAATTCGGCTGGCCAATGGGCCCGGCGTACCTGATGGACGTGGTCGGCATCGACACCGGCCACCACGGTCGCGACGTGATGGCTGAAGGCTTCCCGGACCGCATGAAAGACGACCGCCGCTCGGCGATCGACGCCCTGTACGAGGCCAAGCGCCTGGGTCAGAAAAACGGCAAGGGCTTCTATGCCTACGAGGCTGACAAAAAGGGCAAGCAGAAGAAAGTCGTTGATTCCAGCGTACTTGAAGTGCTCAAGCCAATTGTTTACGAGCAGCGCGACGTGACCGACGAGGACATCATCAACTGGATGATGATTCCGTTGTGTCTGGAAACCGTACGCTGCCTGGAAGACGGCATCGTTGAAACCGCAGCCGAGGCCGATATGGGTCTGGTCTACGGTATTGGCTTCCCGCTGTTCCGTGGCGGCGCACTGCGCTACATCGACTCGATCGGTGTTGCAGAGTTCGTGGCCCTGGCCGATCAGTACGCTGAACTGGGCGCGCTGTACCACCCGACTGCGAAGCTGCGTGAGATGGCCAAGAACGGCCAGAGCTTCTTCGGTTAAGCGCCCCATTAGAGTGAGAGTGAAATTATGAGCTTGAATCCTAGAGACGTGGTGATTGTAGACTTCGGTCGCACCCCGATGGGCCGCTCCAAGGGTGGCATGCACCGCAACACCCGTGCTGAAGACATGTCTGCGCACCTGATCAGCAAAGTGCTGGAGCGCAACAACAAGGTTGACCCGAGCGAAGTGGAAGACGTGATCTGGGGCTGTGTGAACCAGACCCTGGAGCAGGGCTGGAACATCGCGCGCATGGCGTCGCTGATGACCCAGATCCCGCACACCAGCGCTGCACAGACCGTAAGCCGCCTGTGCGGCTCGTCCATGAGCGCTCTGCACACGGCTGCGCAAGCGATCATGACCGGCAACGGTGACGTTTTCGTGGTTGGCGGCGTCGAGCATATGGGCCACGTGAGCATGATGCACGGCGTTGACCCTAACCCGCACATGTCGCTGTACGCAGCGAAAGCCTCGGGCATGATGGGTTTGACCGCTGAAATGCTGGGCAAGATGCACGGCATCACCCGCGAACAGCAGGACGCATTTGCAGTGCGCTCGCACCAGTTGGCGCACAAGGCGACGATTGAAGGCAAGTTCAAAGACGAAATCATCCCGATGCAGGGATATGACGAAAACGGCTTCCTGAAGATTTTCGACTACGATGAAACTATTCGTCCAGATACCACCCTGGAAAGCCTGGCGGCGTTGAAACCTGCTTTCAACCCTAAAGGCGGTACAGTGACTGCGGGCACGTCGTCGCAGATCACCGATGGTGCTTCGTGCATGATCGTGATGTCGGCTCAGCGTGCAAAAGACCTGGGCCTGGAGCCTTTGGCCGTTATCCGCTCCATGGCCGTTGCCGGTGTGGATCCTGCGATCATGGGCTATGGTCCAGTACCGGCTACGCAAAAAGCGTTGAAGCGTGCGGGCTTGAATATGGCTGATATCGACTTCATCGAGCTTAACGAAGCTTTCGCTGCACAGGCCCTGCCAGTGCTGAAAGATTTGAAAGTGCTCGACAAGATGAATGAGAAGGTTAACCTGCACGGCGGTGCCATCGCTCTGGGTCACCCGTTTGGATGTTCGGGCGCTCGTATCTCTGGCACTTTGCTCAATGTAATGAAGCAAAATGGCGGCACCTTCGGGTTGTCCACCATGTGCATTGGTCTTGGCCAGGGCATTTCCACCGTCTTCGAACGCGTCTAAGCGTTGCGATGATGGAAGCCGGGGCCTTGTGCCCCGGTTTTTGTTTTTAAGCGTTTTTATTTTTTTATTTTGCAGAGGGGCCGCAACATGCCGCTACAACCCGGGCTCTATCAACATTACAAAGGCCCTCAATATCGGGTATTCAGTGTGGCTCGCCACTCCGAAACCGAAGAGGATGTAGTGTTCTACCAAGCCCTGTATGGCGATTACGGCTTTTGGGTGCGCCCGCTGAGCATGTTCCTGGAGTCAGTCATTGTCGAGGGCGAACAGGTCCCGCGCTTTGCCCTGATTCAGGCCGAACCCAGCGTTTTTTCCCGGCCATAAGGCATGGTCGCGCAGAACCCTGTGCTTGACCTCACCTTGTAGCCACTATATATAGCGGTGCCGCGTCAGGCGCGAACCGCCTTTCACTTCTAGAATTCAGGAATTTTCTGATCCATGGGCAAATCGCTGGTCATTGTGGAATCCCCGGCTAAGGCCAAGACCATCAACAAGTACTTGGGTAACGAGTACGTGGTGAAGTCGAGTATCGGCCATATCCGAGACCTGCCCACCAGCGGTTCGGCTAGCGCCAGCAAAGAACCTGCTGCCAAGCGTGGTAAGGCTGCGGCCGGCGAGGCGCCGGCCCTGTCGCCAAAAGAGAAAGCTCAAAAGCAGCTGATCTCGCGCATGGGCGTCGATCCGGAACATGGCTGGAAAGCCAAGTACGAGATCCTCCCGGGCAAGGAAAAGGTCATCGAAGAGCTGCGCCGGCTCGCCAAGGATGCTGACACCATCTATCTCGCAACCGACTTGGATCGCGAGGGGGAAGCCATTGCCTGGCACCTGCGCGAAGCCATCGGGGGTGATGACAGCCGCTACAAGCGCGTGGTGTTCAACGAAATCACCAAAAAGGCGATTCAGGAAGCTTTTTCCAAGCCGGGTGAACTGGATATCAACCGGGTCAACGCCCAGCAGGCACGCCGTTTTCTCGACCGTGTAGTGGGTTACATGGTTTCGCCGCTGCTGTGGGCCAAGGTTGCCCGTGGCCTGTCGGCAGGCCGTGTGCAATCGGTGGCGGTGAAGCTGGTGGTGGAGCGTGAGCGCGAAATTCGTGCGTTCAACCCCGAAGAATACTGGGAAATTCACGCTGACCTTGGCACCGCCAAGGGTGCCAAGGTGCGCTTCGACGTTGCCCGCGAAAAAGGCGAGGCATTCAAGCCGCTGAACGAAACCCAGGCCATGGCTGCCCTGGAGAAGCTCAAGGCTTCCAGCTACAGCATCGTCAAGCGTGAAGACAAACCGACCAGCAGCAAGCCGTCGGCGCCGTTTATCACGTCCACCCTGCAGCAGGCAGCGAGCAATCGCCTGGGCTACGGGGTGAAGAAAACCATGATGATGGCGCAGCGCTTGTATGAAGCGGGCTACATCACGTACATGCGTACCGACTCCACCAACCTGTCGGCCGATGCGGTCGAAATGGCACGTGCCTACATTGAAGGCGAGTTCGGCGCGGACTACCTGCCGCCGGCAGCCAACGTGTACAGCAGCAAGGAAGGCGCACAGGAGGCTCACGAAGCGATTCGTCCTTCCGACGTCAACATGCACCCGAGCAAGCTGACGGGCATGGAGCGCGACGCTGAGCGCCTTTACGAGCTGATCTGGCGCCAATTCGTGGCATGCCAGATGCTGCCGGCCAAATACCTGTCGACCACCGTCACTGTGGCGGCCGGTGATTTTGAGCTGCGTGCCAAAGGTCGCATCCTCAAATTCGACGGTTACACCCGTGTGATGCCGCAAATTGCCAAGCCGGGCGACGACGATGTGCTGCCGGACATGGCCCAGGGCGATAAGCTCAAGTTGATCGAGCTCGATCCGAGCCAGCACTTCACCAAGCCACCTGCGCGTTACTCCGAGGCCAGCCTGGTAAAAGAGATGGAAAAGCGTGGCATCGGTCGTCCTTCGACCTATGCAGCGATCATCTCGACCATTCAGGATCGGGGGTACGTGGCGTTGCACAACCGCCGTTTCTACTCCGAAAAAATGGGCGATATCGTTACCGAGCGCCTGTCTGAAAGCTTCTCCGACCTGATGGACTACGGTTTTACCGCCGGCATGGAAGAGAACCTCGATGACGTTGCGCAAGGTGAGCGCGACTGGAAAAACGTCCTGGACGAGTTCTACGGCGACTTCAAGAAGAAGCTTGAAGTTGCTGCTGCGCCGGAAGGTGGCATGCGCGCCAACCAGCCAGTCATGACAGATATTCCGTGCAAGGAATGTGGTCGTCCGATGCAGATTCGTACGGCATCGACCGGCGTATTCCTGGGTTGCTCGGGCTACAGCCTGCCGCCGAAAGAACGCTGCAAGGCCACGGTCAACCTGGTGCCGGGCGACGAAATTGCCGCCGACGACGAAGGTGAATCCGAGTCGCTGGTACTGCTGGGCAAGCACCGTTGCCCGATTTGCAGCACGGCCATGGACGCTTACCTGCTGGACGAGAAGCACAAACTGCATATCTGCGGTAACAACCCGGATTGCGTTGGCTACGAGATCGAGGAAGGCAACTACCGGATCAAGGGCTACGAAGGGCCGAGCCTTGAGTGCGACAAGTGCGGCAGCGAGATGCAGCTCAAAACCGGTCGTTTCGGCAAGTTCTTCGGCTGTACCAATGCCGAATGCAAAAACACCCGCAAACTGCTGAAAAGCGGTGAAGCGGCGCCGCCGAAAATGGATCCGGTGAAGATGCCGGAGCTCAAGTGCGAGAAGGTCAACGACACGTATATCCTGCGTGACGGCGCTTCGGGGTTGTTCCTGGCGGCCAGCCAGTTCCCCAAGAACCGCGAGACCCGAGCGCCGCTGGTGATTGAAATCATTCCACACAAGGACGAGATCGATCCCAAGTACCATTTCCTGTGTGAAGCACCGAAGAAAGACCCGGATGGTCGCCCGGCGGTGATTCGCTACAGTCGCAAAACCAAAGAGCAGTACGTACAGACCGAAGTGGATGGCAAGCCGACTGGCTGGCGTGCGTTCTACGATGGCAAGAGCTGGAAGGTTGAAGACAAGCGTAAAGACAAAGACGCCTGATCCGAGCTGATAGCTGAATAAAAAACCGCGCAAGGGCTGCATGCCTTGCGCGGTTTTTTTTGCCGGTTCCGGGCGTGTTTGTCGCCGCTGGAGCACTTTTTGTGGGAGCGGGCTTGCTCGCGATGGCATCGACACGGTATGACTGGAACACCTCAGCGCCTGCATCGCGAGCAAGCCCGCTCCCACACGTGACGTTAGGGAGCGTGGGCCTTGCGCCAGCACGCCCTGATCCCTGAGACTGCACGACCTGCCTTTACCCATCCGCTGTGGAGCGCCCGCATGGCTCACGAACTCTATACCCGCACCAATCAGAAGATCTATTTCGCCGGTCTGGCCCTGGAGGCCATGAACAAGGCGAGCGAAGGTCGGGCCATGAATGCCCAGGCGCTGGTTCAGGCCGAGCGCGAGGCGGCGGTATTCCATTTATATGGTGCCTTGCTAGGCCTGTGTCATGAAATTGCAGGCTTTTATCGCCTGTCACAAGCCAGCGCACCACGGGTTGAGTTGTTGCTCACCCGGCAGGTGCTGGACGAGAAAGCCATCCCTGAACTGGCAGAGCTGGTCGAGCTGGCTTGCGCGCCGCAAACCTGGCTGGCGCAGTTGGTGGCCACCCATGCGGCGCTGTATCAGCCGCTGCAGGCGCCGAAAAAGGTCAAGGCAGATGTATTCCAGCCTTTGATCGATACGGTCAGCCTGGAGGACGAGGCGCCACATGAGCTAAGCCGCGAAACCATGGAAGAGTGGCGCCAGAATCTCAAGGCGCTGGCCATTCGGTTCCGTGATGGACTCAATGAGTGCTGAGGGTCATAAGCGAAACGGTACAGTCATTCATCAGTCTGTAGTACAAAGCGCACAGATCCTGGGAATTTCCCATAGGATGGCTGATATACTCCCACGCTTTCGTGGAGAACAAATTTATATGCCAACGTCCTTTCTAGAAATTGTCGAGTTGCCAGACGGCCGCATCGAGTTGCGCCGTGCTGAGGACGAAGGGTCTTTGGTCACGCTGAATTTTTCTGAAGATGCCAAGGCTTTTCTTCAGGGTCAGCACGTAGAGGTGGCCAAGGCCATGCTCAGCGTCGGAGTGCAAATGGCGGGTCGGCTGGCAGAAGGCGAGCTGGAAAAAGACGACGGGCCGCGCATTCTTCATTAATCGCCCCGCAACCCTGTGCCGCAGCCAGGCAAGTGCATTCTGCACTGGCCCTGTGGCAGCGTTGCTTGTTTAGCCCAGGCGAATATTCAGGCTTTGCCCGTGACCGGTGCGGGCTGCGCTGATCAACTGTTGGCGTGCAGCGCTGTTCAGCGGGTTGATCCAGCTGACAACGGTGTGGCTGCGGCCCAGGCGTAGCGCTTCGCAGGTGAGCTGCAACGCGCTTTTATTGCCGTTGGGCTGCAGCAGCAAAATTCGCTCGCGGTTCAGCCCTGCATCGCGCAGCCAGCTTTGGGTCAGGCTGGCCGGTGGTGCGATAAGGGTCAACCAGCGGGCGTTTTGCTGCTCGCTCAGTTCGCGCAGCATGGGGGCAAGCAGGTTCAGGCAGTTTCCGGCAGCACCGCGTAGCGACAGCTCACTGAAGACTTCAGGTTCGGCGCTCCAGGGTGATTCGAGCACGTCCTTGATCGCAGGGGCCATGGGCTGTGCCATGAACGCCTCGAACAGGGTCAGTTGTGCGGGCAGCGGTGTGTGGGGGAACTGCATGACGCCTCCTATTAGCGGCGAATAACGCCGACGCTCAGGCCTTCAATAACCAGTTCCTGCTCCTTGAGATTGACTTCAATAGGGGCAAAATCCGGATTTTCAGCGATAAGCCAGACTTTGCTGCCTTCACGCTTGAAGCGTTTTACGGTCACTTCGTCGTCGATGCGGGCTACCACGATCTGGCCGTTGCGCGCTTCGCGGCAGGTATGCACAGCCAGCAGGTCGCCATCGAAGATGCCGACGTCCTTCATGCTCATGCCCTGTACGCGCAGCAAGTAATCAGCTCGCGGATGGAAGAAGGTCGGGTTGATGTTGCAGGACTCTTCAACGTGTTCCTGCGCCAGGATCGGCGCACCGGCAGCAACCCGGCCGATAATGGGCAGGGTGGATTCGTCAGCCTTGGCTTCGAAGCCGGGAATGCGAATGCCTCGTGAAGCCCCGGGGGTCATCTCGATGGCACCCTTGCGGGCCAGGGCCTTGAGGTGCTCTTCGGCAGCGTTGGGTGACTTGAAGCCCAGTTCCTGTGCGATCTCGGCACGGGTGGGCGGGTATCCGTTGTCATCCAGGCATCGCTTGATGAAAGCCAGGATCTCAGCTTGGCGTGGCGTCAGTTTTAACATGATGATCGCTCTGTCTTTTTATACAGTGACTGGGATTATATACAGTGAAGGCGTATTGGCAATCATCCATTTCCGGCAGTCCGCTGGACGGTCGTCGATAAGCGCTGTGGTCCGTACCTTATCAGTTGGGGCCGGGCTGGCCGAGGCTGTGGTTAAATGCGAAACCGACCGGTCGCAAAACGAATAGGTCATCTTGACTTTTGACTGGCTGAAACGTATGTTTCAAACAAGTGTTTAAATGTTTGTCAGGCGGAGTAGTCATGGCCCAGTCGGAAACCGTTGAACGTATCCTTGATGCTGCCGAGCAGCTGTTCGCGGAAAAAGGGTTTGCTGAAACTTCATTGCGGCTGATTACCAGCAAGGCCGGGGTCAATCTGGCAGCGGTCAATTACCATTTTGGTTCAAAGAAAGCGCTGATCCAGGCGGTGTTCTCACGCTTCCTTGGGCCTTTCTGTGCCAACCTGGACCGTGAGCTGGAGCGCCGTCAGGGCAAGCCGGAGAATCGCCCGACTCTTGAGGAGTTGCTGGAGATGCTGGTCGAGCAGGCGCTGGTGATTCAGCCACGCAGTGGCAACGACCTGTCGATCTTCATGCGTTTGCTGGGTCTGGCCTTCAGCCAGAGCCAGGGCCACTTGCGCCGCTATCTTGAAGACATGTACGGCAAGGTGTTCCGCCGCTATATGCTGCTGGTCAATGAAGCGGCTCCGCAGATCCCGCCCATCGAGCTGTTCTGGCGCGTGCATTTCATGCTCGGCGCGGCGGCCTTCAGCATGTCGGGGATCAAGGCGCTGCGTGCCATTGCCGAGACCGATTTTGGCGTTAACACCTCGATCGAGCAGGTGATGCGCCTGATGGTGCCGTTTCTCGCCGCCGGCATGCGTGCCCAGAGCGGCGTCAGCGATCCGGCCATGGCCAGTGCGCAGATGCGTCCTCGCAGTAAAACTGCACCGGTCAGCGTCAAGGTTTGACCCGCTGCGGGTGGGCGCGGCAGCTTTGATCCGCTAAGCTAGCTGTCATGCCCAGCCCTGTCTTGTTCCCGTCTGCCAATTCGCCGCCGCCTCTCTGGAGTGCGGTGCGCAGGCCCGTGCCTGCGTATCCGGACCGGTTAACAAGCGCTCTCTCTTTCTAAAGGATTTCCCATGAGTTCTGCCTTGCAAGGCTCCTTGATGGTGGACGTCGCCGGTACCTGGCTGACGGCTGAAGACCGGCAATTGCTGCGCCAGCCTGAAGTGGGCGGATTGATCATATTTGCACGCAATATCGAGCACCCGCGCCAGGTGCGTGGGTTGAGTGCTTCTATTCGGGCCATACGACCGGACCTGCTGCTGGCGGTCGATCAGGAAGGCGGCCGCGTGCAGCGCCTGCGTCAGGGCTTTGTGCGCCTGCCAGCCATGCGCGCCATTGCCGACAACCCCAATGCCGAATACCTGGCCGAGCAATGTGGCTGGATCATGGCCACTGAAGTGCTGGCGGTGGGGCTGGACTTGAGCTTTGCCCCGGTTCTGGACCTGGACTATCAGCGCAGTGCTGTGGTCGGCAGCCGCTCGTTCGAGGGTGACCCCGAGCGCGCCGCTGTATTGGCCGGGGCATTCATTCGCGGGATGAACGACGCGGGCATGGCTGCCACCGGCAAGCACTTTCCGGGGCACGGGTGGGCTGAAGCTGACTCTCATGTAGCCATCCCTACGGATGAGCGCAGCCTGGAGCAGATCCGTGCCCATGACCTGGTGCCGTTTGCCCGTTTGAGCAAGCAACTGGCGGCGGTCATGCCGGCCCATGTGATCTATCCGCAAGTCGACAGCCAACCCGCAGGTTTTTCCCGGCGCTGGCTGCAGGACATCCTGCGCGGTGAACTGCAATTTGATGGTGTTATTTTCAGTGACGACCTGTCGATGGCTGGTGCTCATGTGGTGGGTGATGCCGCCAGTCGTATCGAGGCCGCCTTGTCGGCCGGTTGCGACATGGGCCTGGTGTGCAACGACCGCGCCGCGGCAGAGCTGGCACTCAGTGCTGCGCAGCGCTTGAAAGTTACGCCATCGCCACGGATTGCGCGCATGCGTGGCCAGGCCTGGGCCAGTACCGATTATCGCCAGAGCCCGCGCTGGCTGGTGGCGATGGGCGCACTCAAAGATGCTCAATTAATTGATTAAGGGATCTGCCTCAATGACGGTTTACGCAATTATCGGCGGTACGGGCCTTACCCAGCTGGAAGGGTTGACCATCAGCCGCGCGCTGGCGCTGGACACGCCCTACGGGCCGACCTCGGCAGATATCCAGATCGGTGAGTTTGGCGGCCGCGAAGTGTTGTTCCTGGCCCGTCACGGCCATCCGCACCGGGTGCCTCCGCATCAGGTCAACTACCGCGCCAACCTGTGGGCGCTGAAGCAGGCCGGGGCCGAAGCGATTCTTGCGGTAAATGCCGTGGGCGGGATTCATATGGCGATGGGCACCGGGCATTTTTGTGTGCCTCATCAGTTGATCGACTACACCAGTGGCCGCGAGCATACTTTTTTTGCCGGTGATCTGGAGCAGGTGACCCATATCGACTTCAGCTATCCCTACACCGAATCGTTGCGCGAGCAATTGATTGGCGCATTGGCGGCCGAGGGCTGCTCCTACAGCAGTCATGGTGTTTATGCCGCTACTCAGGGCCCGCGTCTTGAGACCGTGGCAGAAATCGCCCGTCTTGAACGTGACGGTTGCGACATCGTGGGCATGACCGGCATGCCGGAAGCGGCACTGGCCCGCGAGCTGGAACTGGATTACGCGTGCCTGGCGCTGGTGGTTAACCCGGCAGCGGGCAAGTCGACAGCGATTATCACCATGGCTGAAATCGAGCAGGCGCTGCATGAGGGTATGGGCAAGGTAAAAGCGACGTTGGCGCGGGTGCTGGCGGGCTAATCAAGTCCGTAGCAGCCGCCGAACGCAGCCTCGCGGAGCTCGGCAGCTGCTACAGAATCAAGCCGCAAGTTGCGTCAATTTTCAGCGCTTTTCAGTTTTAGGCGGCAACGGCGCAAACAATGCGTCGATGTCGTCATCCTGCAGTTTCCAGTCCCCTGCGACGCGTCCGTCCAGTACGCCTGCCGCCAAATCTGACTTTTCCTGCTGCAAATGCTGGATTTTTTCTTCCACAGTGCCGCGGGCAATCATTTTGTACACAAACACCGGTTTTTCCTGGCCTATACGATAGGCGCGGTCAGTGGCCTGGTTTTCTGCCGCCGGGTTCCACCAAGGGTCGTAGTGAATCACCGTGTCTGCCTCGGTAAGGTTCAGGCCTACACCACCCGCCTTGAGGCTAATCAGAAAAATCTGCAGCTTGCCGCTCTGGAAGTCCTTGACCGGTGTACGTCGGTCCCGGGTTTGCCCGGTGAGGATGGCGTAGGGCACCTTG
Source organism: Pseudomonas sp. FSL R10-0056 (assembly GCF_009600105.1). Taxonomy (NCBI): domain Bacteria; kingdom Pseudomonadati; phylum Pseudomonadota; class Gammaproteobacteria; order Pseudomonadales; family Pseudomonadaceae; genus Pseudomonas; species Pseudomonas sp. FSL R10-0056. The sequence continues at coordinate 28,818 of NZ_WIWL01000044.1, read as the reverse complement.
CGCTTTTTCAGCTCGGCCTCGATCAGCCCCAGCATCGAAGTGAACTGCGAAAACAGCAGGATGCGTCGGCCTTCGGCAAACAGCTCTTCGAGCATCAGCATCAGGCTGTCGAGCTTGCCCGAGGTGCTGCCTTTTTTCGGCGGGGTGTCGCTGACCAAGCGCAGGTCGCAACATACCTGGCGCAGTTTGAGCAGCGCTTCGAGGATAATTATCTGGCTGCGTCCCACGCCCTTGCGGGTGATTTCGTCGCGGACTTTTTTGTCCATCGCCATGCGCATGGTTTCGTACACGTCGCGCTGGGCTTCGTTGAGGTCCACCCAGTGGATGATTTCGGTCTTGGGCGGCAGTTCGGTAGCGACCTGCTCCTTGGTGCGGCGCAGCAGAAACGGTTTGATTCGCGCATTGAGATGCTGCAGACGCTCGTTGCTGCCCTGGCGTTCAATGGGCACCCGGTAGTCGCGATTGAAAGTCTTGACGTCGCCCAGCCAGCCGGGCAGCAGGAAGTGGAACAGTGACCACAGCTCACCCAGGTGGTTCTCCAGCGGGGTACCACTCAGGCACAGGCGCTGGCGGGCAACCAGCTCGCAGGCGGCCTGGGTGGCCTTGCTGCCGGGGTTCTTGATGTACTGTGCTTCGTCCAGCACCAGCAGGTGCAGCGGCAGTTTTGCCAGATGCTCGATGTCCTTGGGCAGCAAGGCGTAGGTGGTCAGGATCACGTCGTAGTCGTTGAGGTGCGCGAAATATTTTTTGCGCGTGGCACCATACAGCGCCAGTACCTTGAGCTGCGGCGTAAAGTGCGCCGCTTCGTCGAGCCAGTTGGGGATCAGGCTGGTGGGCATCACAATCATGGCTGGGCGATCAAGGCGGCCGGCATTTTTTTCGCACAAGATATGCGCCAGGGTCTGCAGGGTTTTGCCCAGGCCCATGTCATCGGCCAGCACGCCGCCCACTTCCAGCTGACGCAATGACTGCATCCAGCTCAGGCCTTCGAGCTGATAGGGGCGCAGGTTGGCATTGAGCCCTTCGGGGGCTTCGACGCTGAAGTTCTTGATATCTCGCAGGCGCTGGGCGAAGCCGCGAATCTGCTCGCCACCTTCCCAGCGCAGGGGGAGTGCATCCAGGGCGTTGAGCCGCGGTGCGTCAGCACTTTTGATCCGCAGAGAAGTGGCGTCCGGCTCGCCCAGATAAAACTCGTCCAGAGTGGCCAGTACCGGTTTCAGCCGCCCGTACGGCAGCGCAACCTGCAGCGGACCATGGCCGCTGGCAGGGTTGGCCGGAATATTCACCAGGATCAGTTCGTCGTCCCTGCGCCGGGCGAGTTTTTCCGGGTTGAGGATGTCGCTGTGGGAGCGCATCAGGTTGAGCAGTATCGGCAGCAGGCTCAGGTGCTGGCCGTTGACGATAATCCCCAGCTCCAGGTCAAACCAGTCGCGCTCCGGGGCTTCGTCGACAGTGGCATACCAGTCTTCTACCGGGGTCAGGTCAAAGCCGAAACCTTCATCGATCTGCAACTCCCAGCCCTTTTCGGCCAGGCCTTGCAACTGGTTGAGGGTGAAATTCAGCCAGGCACTGTCATTGACCAGCTCAAACAGCTCGCCGGCGCTTTCCGGTAGTGCCTTGCTCTGGCGCGTGGCAATTTTAAAGCCCAGGCTGCGCAGTTGCTCGCGGTAAAGGTTTTCGACCTCGGGCTTGCGCTTGATGCGCAGGGTTTGCTGTTCCTGGCGCAGCAGGATGTCAGCGTTTTTTTGCCCGCTCACGTACTGGTCCAGGTAGTTGAACGACAGGGCGGCGCGGTGCTGGATATAGCGCTGCATTTTGCCGTTGCGCGGCTCGAAAGCGCTGAATTCGGCACTGGCCAGCCACAGTCGCGGTACTGGCTGGACGTCCTCGACCAGCTGTTCTGGCAGATTGTTGGGGCGACGTGAGTCGAGTACGGCCTGGAGTTTTTCCAGAAGCTCGGCATCCTGAGCAGCGGCGGGGTAGTTCAAGGTTTCTTCAATCTTCAGTAAGACGGCTGCGGTGTGCTTGCAATTAACCCGCACCGGGCAGGTACAGTGGGCGCTGACCAGCAGCAAGGTGCTTTTGGCCGACTCGCGCAACTGAATGGTCTGTCGGTAGATGTTTTCGCCAGAGCCCTGACAGCTGGCAGTAATCAGCTTGTCGCCGATCTGGGCGATCCTGACCCGATTTTCCTTGGCGTAGCGGCGGCCACGCTCAAGGCTTTGTTCCTTGAAGCGACTGACCCAGCTTGGTGCCAGCGGCTGGGTCAGTCGGTCGGTGGGGTTCAGGGGCATGGGTTTTTCATTCAGGAAGACTTCGGCGTCAGGCGCTCGAACAGCGCTTCAATGGTATTGAAGCGTTCTTCCGGGCGCTCCATGGGTACCATGAATTTGAACAGGGTCGCGCCTTCGAATTTGTAGCGGTTGGGTTGGCCCTGGATCAATTTGATCAGCACCATCGGGTCAACCGGGGTGTCGGCGGCAAACTCGATGCGCCCGCCCTGCGGGCCGGCGTCGACTTTTTTGATGCCTAGTTGCTCGGCCTGCAATTTGAGCAGGGTGATGCGTACCAGGTTCTTGGTCGGCTCGGGGAGCAGGCCGAAGCGGTCGATCATCTCGACCTGCAAGTCCTTGAGGCCCTCTTCATCGGTTGCCGAGGCAATACGTTTGTAGAGGATCAGTCGCGCATGCACATCCGGCAGATACGACTCGGGAATCAGCGCAGGTACCCGCAGGTTGATTTCCGGGCCGCCACCCAGCGGCTGGTCGAGGTTGGGTTGCTCGCCCTTGCGGATCGACTTGACCGCGCGTTCGAGCATTTCCATGTACAGGGTAAAACCAACCGCCTGAATCTGGCCGCTTTGACCGTCCCCCAGTAACTCGCCCGCGCCACGGATTTCAAGGTCGTTGGTGGCCAGGACAAAGCCGGCACCCAGGTCCTGGGTGTTGGCGATGGCTTCCAGGCGTTTTTGCGCGTCCCCGGTAATCTGCTGGCGCGGTGGCGTCAGCAGGTAGGCATAGGCCTGGTGGTGACTGCGTCCGACGCGTCCGCGCAACTGGTGCAACTGTGCCAGGCCGAACTTGTCGGCGCGCTCGATGATGATGGTGTTGGCGCTCGGCACGTCGATCCCGGTCTCGATGATGGTCGAGGCGATCAGGACGTTGAAGCGCTTGTGATAGAAGTCACTCATCACCTGTTCGAGTTCGCGTTCGCGCATTTGCCCGTGGCCGATGCCGATCCGTGCTTCAGGCACCAGCTCGGCTAGTTCGGCCGCACATTTCTCGATGGTTTTAACGTCGTTGTGCAGGTAGTAGACCTGCCCGCCGCGCAGCAACTCACGCAGCAACGCCTCTTTGACGGTGCTTTTGTTCTGTTCCATGACGAAGGTGCGCACCGACAGCCGGCGCGCCGGTGGCGTGGCGATGATCGACAGGTCGCGCATGCCTGACACGGCCATGTTCAGCGTACGCGGGATCGGCGTGGCGGTGAGGGTCAGGATGTCGACTTCACTGCGCAAGGCCTTGAGCTGTTCTTTCTGGCGCACGCCGAAGCGGTGTTCTTCATCGATGATCACCAGGCCCAGGTTTTTGATTTTGACATCGTCCTGCAGCAGCTTGTGGGTGCCGATGACGATATCGATCTTGCCTTCGGCCAGGTCGGCGACTGCCTGGTTGATCTCTTTGGCCGACTTGAAGCGGCTCATCACCTCGACCGTTACCGGCCAGTCGGCAAAACGGTCGCGGAAGCTGTTGTAGTGCTGCTGGGCGAGCAGGGTGGTGGGTACCAAAATGGCCACCTGACGGCCGCCATGCACAGCAATAAAGGCCGCGCGCATGGCCACTTCGGTCTTGCCGAAGCCCACGTCGCCACACACCAGACGATCCATGGGCTTGGGCGACAGCATGTCGGCGCGTACGGCTTCGATGGTGGTTTGCTGGTCCGGGGTTTCTTCAAACGGGAAGCCGGCACTGAACGTTGCGTAATCCGCTTTCGGATCGGCAAATGCATAACCTTCGCGGGCTGCACGACGAGCGTAGATGTCGAGCAGCTCGGCAGCCACGTCACGCACTTGTTCGGCGGCCTTGCGCTTGGCCTTTTGCCAGGTTTCCGAGCCCAGGCGGTGCAGCGGCGCCAGTTCATCATCGCTGCCGGTATAGCGGGCGATCAGGTGCAGGTTGGCCACCGGCACATAGAGCTTGGCGCCTTCGGCGTATTCCAGGGTCAGGAACTCGGCCACCTGATTGTCGACTTCAAGTGTGGCCAGGCCCTGATAGCGACCTACGCCGTGGTCGATATGCACAACGGGTGCGCCTTCGCGCAACTCGGTGAGGTTCTTGATCACCGCATCGTTGTTGGCATCGGCGCGTTTTTCCCGGCGCCGGCGCTGCATCACGCGCTGGCCGAACAACGGGCTTTCGGCGATCAGCGCCAGCGCTGGATCCTCCAGCAGCAGGCCTTCATCCAGCGGGGCGATAGTAATCGCCAGGCGGTGCTTGCTGGCGACGAAATCCGGCCAGCTGTCGACTGTTTTGGGGCGCAGCTTCAAGCGTTCCAGCAGTTCGAGCAGCACTTCGCGGCGCCCGGCCGATTCGGCGGTAAACAGCACGCGGCCATCAAACTGCTCAAGGAAACCGGACAAAGCCGCCAATGGCTGGTTGGCCTTGGCTTCGATGGCCAGGTTGGGCAGCGGTTGCGCCGGGAAGCGTTCGCGGCTGCTGCCGGTGTCCACGTCATCCTGGCTGGCGACCACCCGCGGCCAGCTTTTGAGGCGGGCGAAGCAGTCTTCAACCGGCAGGAACAGCTCGGCAGGCGGTAACAGTGGTCGCGACGGATCGATACGGCGCTCTTCGTAGCGGTTGCGTACGTCAGACCAGAAATTCTCGGCGGCCTGCTCGATGCCTGGCAGCGAGAACACTTGCGTGTCAGCCGGCAAATAGTCGAACAGGGTCGAGGTTTCATCGAAAAACAGCGGCAGGTAGTACTCGATACCCGCAGGGGTGATGCCGCTGCTCAAGTCCTGAAAGATCGGGCAGCGACGGAAGTCGACATCAAAACGCTCGCGAAAGCGCGCCTTGAACCGGGTCACCGCGTCTTTTTGCAGCGGGAACTCACGTGCCGGCAGCAGGCGCACCGATTCAACCTTGTCGATCGAGCGCTGGGTCTCGGGGTCGAAGGTGCGCAGGGTCTCGATTTCGTCGTCGAACAGGTCGATCCGGTAAGGCAGTTTGCTGCCCATCGGGAACAGGTCGATCAACGCGCCGCGCACGGCGAACTCGCCATGCTCATACACCGTATCGACGCAGCGATAGCCACTGGCCTCAAGCCGGGTACGCATTTGCTCCACATCCAGCTTCTGGCCGATGTCCAGCACCAGGCTGCTGCCGAGCAGGAACTTGGTCGGGGCCAGGCGATGTAGGGCGGTGGTCACCGGCACTACCAAAACACCATGACTCAGTTCCGGCAGCCGGTACAGGCTGGCGATACGCTGGGAGATGATGTCCTGGTGCGGCGAGAACAGATCGTAAGGCAGGGTTTCCCAGTCGGGAAAATGCAGCACCGGCAAGTCGGGGGCAAAGAATCTCAGTTCCTGCTCAAGACGCTCGGCGCTTTGGCTGTCAGCGGTCAGGAGCAGGGTGAAGCGCCTGGCGGCGCTGGCAGCCTCGGCAATCGCGAGGCTCAGGGCGGCACCGGGCAGATTGCTCCAGTGCTGTTTACCTGCCGTGGCAGGGAGTTTCGGTAGACGCAGGACGGGCACGGAAGGTTGAGCTCCAAGCGTTGCGACAAAGTTGGCGATTGTAACGGGCCAAGGGGCTGGCTGTCAGTTGCAGCCTTTAACAGCGGCGCAAATCAGCGCATAACACTGACATGGGGGTGCCAAAGGGGCTGTGCAAGGGCAGCAGACTGATGAAATGGCAGTTGTTATAAAATTTTTCGCCTATATTTGTTGATGCTTAATCGTTTCAGTAACGGCGTATGACAGGCGTGCATTGCCCCTGCATGGGCGCAGCGGCATAATGTAGCCCCTTTTTTCAGCCCCTACATGTGGAAGGTTCCCGTGACTCAGAAGCCCGACCAGTGTCTTGGTGAATGGATCGACCGTGAAGCACTCGCAGAAGCGATGATTCCGCTTATCGGTCAGCTTTACCGCAATAACAATGTGGTTAGCTCGATCTATGGCCGCAGCCTGATCAACCGTTCAGTCATTGCGATTCTCAAGGCTCACCGCTTTGCTCGCCATCGTCAGTCCGATGATATCGAATTGTCCGTGCACGAAACTTTCCCGTTGCTCAAGGCAATGAGCGAGCTCAAGCTCGGCGCTGCTTCGGTAGACCTGGGCAAGCTGGCCGTGAAGTTCAAGGCCGAAGGCAATGGCCGCACGGCTGAGCAGTTTGTGCGCGAAGAACTGGCCGATGTTGTGGGTCAGCAAAACGCTTCTGCACGTAAAGGTACTGACGTTGTGCTGTACGGCTTCGGTCGTATCGGCCGTCTGCTGGCGCGCATCCTGATTGAAAAAACCGGTGGTGGCGACGGTCTGCGTCTGCGTGCCATCGTTGTGCGCAAAGGCGCCGACAACGATCTGGTCAAGCGTGCCAGCCTGCTGCGTCGTGACTCGGTGCATGGCCCGTTCGATGGCACCATCGTGGTCGATGAAGCCAACAACACCATCACCGCCAACGGCAACCTGATTCAGGTTATCTACGCGAAAAACCCTACCGAAGTGGACTACACCCAGTACGGTATCCAGAACGCCCTGCTGGTGGACAACACCGGTGTATGGCGTGATGCCGATGGCCTGGGCCAGCACTTGCAGTGCCCTGGTATCGATCGCGTGGTCCTGACCGCTCCGGGCAAGGGCAAGCTGAAGAACATCGTTCACGGCATCAACCACGGCGAAATCACCGCAGACGACAAGATCGTTTCGGCGGCATCCTGCACCACCAACGCCATCGTGCCGGTGCTCAAGGCTGTCAACGACAAGTTCGGCATCGTCAATGGTCACGTTGAAACGGTTCACTCGTACACCAACGACCAGAACCTGATCGATAACTTCCACAAGGGCGACCGCCGTGGTCGTAGCGCCGCGCTGAACATGGTTATCACCGAGACCGGTGCTGCTACCGCTGCTGCCAAGGCATTGCCTGAGCTGGCCGGCAAGCTGACCGGTAACGCGATCCGTGTGCCGACGCCGAACGTGTCGATGGCCATCCTCAACCTGAACCTTGAGAAGCCGGCTACCCGTGAAGAAATGAACGAGTACCTGCGTCACATGGCGCTGCACTCCGATCTGCACAAGCAAATCGACTTCGTCAGCTCCCAGGAAGTGGTGTCCACTGACTTCGTGGGTTCGCGTCACGCCGGTGTGGTGGATGCTGAAGCGACCATCTGCAATGACAACCGCGTTGTGCTGTACGTGTGGTACGACAACGAATTCGGTTACAGCTGCCAGGTAGTACGCGTGATGGAAGACATGGCTGGGGTCAACCCGCCAGCGTTCCCGCGCTAAGCAACCGCCGCAACTGAAAACGCCCCGACTTGTCGGGGCGTTTTTGTTTGTGCGGGAAACCTGTGGGAGCGGGCTTGCTCGCGATGGGATCAGCGCGGTTGTTCAGTCAGACCGCGTTGCTGGCATCGCGGGCAAGCCCGCTCCCACAGGGGTCAGGCATTACCCGCCACCGCCGATTGCGCCGTACGCAACTGATGCTGATTGCCACGGAACAACACCACGGTCGCAATCAGGCCCAGTATCGCCGCCCCGGTCAGCCACAGACCGGGGGCGGCCTTGTTGTCCAGGGCATGAATCAGGTAAGTGCAAGCCGCCGGAGTAAAGCCACCGAAAGTGGCGGTCGCCAGGCTGTAGGCCAGGGAGAAACCGGTGGTGCGCACTTCAACTGGCATGATTTCGGTCAGGGCAACCACCATCGCGCCGTTGTACGAGCCATACAGGAACGACAGCCACAGTTCGACAATCAGCAGATGACTGAAGCTCGGGTTGGCCACCAGCCAGGACAACGCCGGGTATGCGGTCAGGATCGCCAGGATGGTCGCACCCAGCAGCAGCGGTTTACGCCCGATCTTGTCCGACAGCGAGCCCATGACCGGCAGCCAGAAAAAGTTCGACAGGCCAATGCACACTGTGACCAGCAAGGCATCGAAGTCCGACAGATGCAATTCAGCCTTGCCGAAGGTCGGGGTATAGGCAGTGATCAGATAGAACGACACGGTGGTCATCACCACCAGGGCCATGCCACCCAGCACCAAGCCAAAGTTCTGACCGACTGAGCGAAGGATTTCACGCAGGGTAGGGTGATGTTTGCGGGCTTCGAACTCAGGAGTTTCTTCCATCGAGCGGCGGATCACAAAGATCACCGGCACGATCATGCAACCCAGCAGAAACGGAATCCGCCAGCCCCATTCACCCATTTCTTCAGGGCTTAGCCAATGGTTGAGACCAACCCCCAGCAAGCCTGCGAACACCACGGCAGCCTGCTGGCTAGCCGACTGCCAGCTGACGAAGAAACCCTTGCGGCCCGGTGTGGCGATTTCTGCCAGGTACACCGACACCCCGCCCAGTTCCACGCCTGCCGAAAAACCTTGCAGCAAGCGCCCGAGCAACACCAGCAGGGGTGCGGCAACACCCAGGGTGGCGTAGCCCGGCACGCAGGCGATGAGTACGGTACCCATGGCCATCAGAGCCAGGGTAATGATCAGGCCCTTGCGACGGCCGTGGCGGTCAATATAGGCACCGAGAAAAATCGCACCCAGCGGGCGCGCGAGAAAACCGGCACCGAAGGTGGCCAGGGCGAGCATCAGTGAGGCAAAAGCGCTATCGGTTGGGAAGAAGGTTTTGGCAATGGCCGTGGCGTAAAAGCCAAAGACCATAAAGTCGAACATCTCTAGGAAGTTACCGCTGACAACGCGAAAAATCGCCTTGCCTTTGCCCGTACTGGAGGCCATCAGAAATCACCCGCTCTTATCTGTTTTTATGCGTTATCCGTGTTTTTACTCGTCCACACTGCCAGGCAATGACCTGCGCCATTGCGCAAAACAGTTTTGTAACCATATGTGTAACAAAGTGTGTAGGCAACATTTGTTGGCGCTACACGGCCGGGCTAGGGCCTTTGCGCAAGCAGGCTCAGGCGCAGTGGGTCGGGCAGACCTTCGGGTGCGAGCCAGATGCCCAGGTAGATTTTGGCCAGTTGATGATTCTGGCTGGTGAAAATGACCTGACCATTGCGCTCCAGCTTCAGCCCGCGTTGCGGGTTGTAGTCCAGGGCGTAGCGATCGCCGCGTTTGATATCGCCAAAACTGGTCTGAAGTTGTTTTAGCGGGGCGTCGAGGCGAGCCAGGGTGGCTGCCGGTTGCTGGCGCTTGAGGATGGTGGCCGAGGCCCGGGTGATATCGCTGTGCTCCAGATCGCGCAGATAGAACAGCTCAAGGCGCAGCTCGCGCTGTTCGTCAAAGGCCTGTTGCGGTTGGATGCCTGGCTGGGTGAAAAGGGCTGCGGCATAGATATCGGCCCAGAGGTAGGTCAGCACGATCTGGCCTTTTCGTTCCATGAGTTGCGTGCCATCGCGCCATTGGGCGGGAAAGTTGGCTTCTTTTAGCCGAGCTGACTCATCGGCCAGGCTGGTGGTGGAGTAAAGCAGCAACAATACGATCAACAACTGGCGCATGGTGGATGGCTCTGATCGATGGGTTGTTAGAGGTTATGCCAGTTTTGCTAAGTGTGCGGCAGCTGCTAGGCAGGCTCTCGCGCGCGATGAGATGTAGTGAACACAAAAATAGCCAACGACCAGACCAAGGGTTAATGTTCGCGGCGTTCAGGCTTCTATAGACTGTGCCCCACGTTTTGATCCTTCATGGCGCTGGCCGCGACATGATTTAGCCGTAGGTGCCCAAAGCGGTGCCACGGCCTGTTCTGAGGAGTACGCATGGCTGTCTACAACTACGACGTAGTGGTACTGGGTTCCGGCCCGGCAGGAGAAGGTGCGGCAATGAACGCCGCAAAAGCAGGGCGCAAGGTGGCAATGGTGGATAGCCGGCGTCAGGTTGGCGGCAACTGCACGCACTTGGGCACGATCCCGTCCAAAGCCTTGCGTCACTCGGTTCGCCAGATCATGCAGTTCAACACCAATCCGATGTTTCGGGCCATTGGTGAGCCGCGCTGGTTCTCGTTCCCGGACGTACTGAAAAGTGCCGAGAAGGTTATTTCCAAGCAAGTGGCTTCGCGCACCGGTTACTACGCACGTAATCGCGTCGACCTGTTCTTCGGCACCGGCAGCTTCACCGACGAGCAAACCATCGAAGTGGTGTGCACCAACGGCGTTGTCGAAACCCTGATGGCCAAGCAAATCATTATCGCCACCGGCTCGCGCCCGTATCGCCCGGCTGATATCGATTTCACTCACTCGCGTATCTACGATAGCGACACCATCCTCAGTCTGGGCCACACCCCGCGTAAGCTGATTGTTTACGGGGCAGGCGTGATCGGCTGCGAATACGCGTCGATCTTCAGTGGTCTGGGGGTGTTGATTGAGCTGGTGGATAACCGCGAGCAACTGTTGAGCTTCCTCGATTCCGAGATCTCGCAAGCGCTGAGCTACCACTTCAGCAACAACAACATCACCGTACGCCACAACGAAGAGTACGAGCGGGTAGAAGGCGTCGAAAACGGCGTGATCCTGCATCTCAAGTCCGGCAAGAAGATCAAGGCCGACGCCTTGCTCTGGTGCAATGGCCGTACCGGCAACACCGATCTGCTGGGTCTGGAAAACATCGGCATCAAGGCCAATGGCCGTGGCCAGATCACGGTTGATGAAAACTACCGCACCACCGTGCCGAACATTTTTGCCGCAGGTGATGTAATCGGCTGGCCAAGCCTGGCCAGTGCCGCCCACGACCAGGGGCGTTCGGCAGCGGGCAGCATCGTTGATAACGGCAGCTGGCGCTTCGTCAATGACGTGCCGACCGGCATCTACACCATTCCGGAGATCAGCTCGATCGGCAAGAACGAGCAGGAGCTGACCCAGGCCAAGGTGCCGTACGAAGTGGGCAAGGCGTTTTTCAAGAGCATGGCGCGCGCACAGATTGCCGGCGAGCCCCAGGGCATGCTGAAAATCCTGTTCCACCGTGAAACCCTGGAAGTGCTGGGCGTTCACTGCTTCGGTTATCAGGCATCAGAGATCGTGCACATCGGCCAGGCGATCATGAACCAGCCGGGCGAGCTCAATACCCTGAAGTACTTCGTGAACACGACGTTCAACTACCCGACCATGGCCGAAGCCTATCGGGTAGCCGCCTACGATGGCCTCAACCGGCTTTTTTGAGCGGCTCCGGCCGGTGGCCTGAGCCGGCCGGGGAGACCGATTTCAGCTATTCCCGAGGGTGGCAGTGGCCAAACCGGGAAAGTCTGTAATCAGGCTATCTACGCCGAAGTCGGCGAGCCTGCGCATCAGCGCAGGTTCGTTGACTGTCCATACCGACACATGCAAACCCTGACGCTGGGCCTTCTCCAGGCGTTCAGGCGTGCACAGTGTCCAGTTCAATGCCAGCATCTCGCAGCCATAACTCTGGGCGACCTTGATCGGGTCGAGCCAGGCGTATTCGGCCACCAGGCCGCGGGACAGGTCTGGCGTCAACTCCAGCGCAGCCTTGAGCACCTCACGCGAGCTTGACGTGACCGTGACCTTGTCCATCAGCCCGTGACGTACCGCCATTTCGCGGATTGCCAGCACGGTGGTTGCTGCGCGGGTGCGCGAGGCGCTCTTGACCTCCAGTTGCCAGTGCTCGAAGTCGCACTTTTCAAACAGCTCCTCAAGGCGCGGGATCGGGCACGGCTGCATCCAGCCCGGGCCACCCTTGCGCGCGTCATAGGTCACCAGGTCGGCAGCCGTGTGCTCGATAACCTTGCCGCGCCGGTCCGTGGTGCGCTTGAGGGTCGGGTCGTGGATGACCATCAGCTCACCGTCCTTCGACAGGTGCAGGTCGAGCTCACAGCGCCGTACGCCATGCTTGAGGCATTGCTCAAAGCTGGCAAGGGTGTTTTCCGGTGCTTCGCCTTTGGCGCCGCGATGGCCATAAATCAGGGTCACATTTGCTCCTTGTACAGAGTGATCACGGCCCGGTGCTTACTCGGGCGCGGATGTTTGTTGTTCGCGGGCCAGGCGGCGCGCCTGTGCCTGTTTTTGCAAAATGTAGCGCGCCAGCAACTGGCGCTGCGTATCGGTGAGGGATTCAAATTCGGTATTGACGCGGTAACCGGCATCCTGTGCCTGGCAATCGATGACGCGGGCGCGTAACAACAAGCCCAGGGCCTGGGGCATCAATACCAGCTTGACTGAAAGGTGGCTGCCCGCCGGGCAGGGGTGCGGGTGATGGAACTCGATACCGCCTTCGGACAGCATGACCGGCTGCAGTTCACCGATCTGGCCCAGCACCGTTTGCGCAACGATCTGGCTCAGCAGTTCGACACGTTTGTTCAGGGTTTTAAGGTAGCTGGAAAGGGTGCGGTCGCGTTCGCTGATCTGGCGCAGCAAATGCTGGGACTCGAATTCGCTCAGGTGCAATTCGCTGAGCAAATTGAACAGCGGTGACTCATCCTGCAACACTTCACTGCTCGCGGCTTCGAGGGCCGACAGCGGGGTTATTTCCAGTGCGATCATATCCTCGATACGGTAGTATTCGCGGCGATCTGCTTCATCTAATGTCGACATGGCGAACCCATGATGGCGGCTGTGGTCTGAGTGTAAAGCTGCTTATCAGGCCCCGCCACAAGGACGTCTTCTTTTCCCTCGAACAAGCCCCGACATGTTCAGACCTCTCTCTTTATTTATCGGCACGCGTTATACCCGTGCAAAGCGTCGCAATCATTTTGTGTCGTTTATTTCCCTGACCTCGATGATCGGGCTCGCCCTTGGCGTGGTCGTGATGATTGTCGTGTTATCGGTGATGAACGGCTTCGATCATGAGATGCGCACCCGCGTGCTGGGCATGGTGCCCCACGCGACCATCGTCGGCGATCAGCCGATCAGTGACTGGCAAAGCCTGGCGGCCAAGGTCAAGCAGAACCCCAAGGTGGAGGCGGTTGCGCCGTTTACCCAGATGCAGGGCTTGCTGACCAATGATGGCAACGTGCAGAAAGTCCTGCTCAATGCCATTGACCCGGAGCAGGAACGCAATGTCTCGATCATTGACCGGTTCATGCAGCAGGGCCAGCTCGACTCGCTGACCCCGGGCAGCTTCGGCATCATCATTGGCGACAAGGCCGCGAAAAAGCTGGGTGTGAGCGTCGGCGACAAGCTGACCTTCGTTGCGCCGGAAGTCACGGTGACACCGGCTGGCATGTTCCCGCGCATGAAGCGTTTTACCGTGCAGGGCATTTTTCATGTCGGTGCCGGTGAGATCGACGGCTACCTGGGCATCACCAACCTGCAGGACCTGGCGCGTTTGCAGCGCTGGAAACCTGACCAGGTACAGGGCCTGCGGCTGAAGTTCGATGACCTGTTCGAAGCGCCGCGCACTGCCTGGGAAATCGCCCAGCAGCTGGGCGAGAGCCAGTATTACGCCCGTGACTGGACCCGTACCCACGGCAACCTGTACCAGGCCATCCGCATGGAAAAAGCCATGATTGGCCTGCTGTTGCTGCTGATTGTGGCCGTGGCCGCGTTCAACATCATTTCCACGCTGGTGATGGTGGTCAATGACAAGAAAGGCGACATCGCCATCCTGCGTACCCTGGGGGCGACGCCGGGCACCATCATGGCCACCTTTATGGTTCAGGGCACCGTTATCGGTGTGGTCGGGACGGCCATCGGCGCGGTGGTCGGGATGCTTGCTGCGCTCAATGTCAGCGCTGCGATCTCGGCCCTTGAAGGCCTGATCGGGCACAAGTTTCTCAATGCCGACGTGTATTTCATCGACTACCTGCCCTCGCAGTTGCAGGCACAGGACGTGTTGATGGTGTGCGGTGCGGCATTGGTTCTGAGTTTCCTCGCGACCTTGTACCCGGCCTGGCGTGCTGCGCGCACCCAGCCTGCGCAGGCGCTTCGTTATGAGTGAGTTGGGCATGAAAGAACAAGCAGTGTTGAGTTGCCGCGACCTGGGCAAGTCCTACGAGGAAGGCCCGGAATCCGTGGTGGTGCTGTCGGGGCTGCAGCTTGAGTTGCACCCTGGTGAGCGGGTGGCGATCGTCGGGACTTCGGGTTCGGGCAAAAGTACCTTGCTCAACCTGCTCGGCGGGCTTGATACCCCGACCAGTGGCAGTGTCTGGCTGGCGGGTGAAGAGCTATCGGCCCTGGGCGAAAAGGCCCGTGGCCTGTTGCGCAACCGCTCGCTGGGTTTCGTGTATCAATTTCACCACTTGTTGCCCGAGTTCACCGCCCTGGAAAACGTCTGCATGCCGCTGTTGATCGGCAAGACGGCGATCCCCGAGGCGCGTGAGCGGGCCACGGCGCTACTGACCCGGGTGGGTCTGGGTCATCGCCTGGAGCACAAGCCGGCCGAACTGTCGGGCGGCGAGCGCCAGCGTGTGGCGATTGCCCGGGCGCTGGTCAACAAGCCGGGGCTGGTGATGCTCGATGAGCCCACCGGCAACCTCGACTCGCACACGGCCCAGGGCATTCAGGACCTGATGCTGGAACTCAGCACGTCAATGCGCACTGCGTTCCTGGTGGTAACCCACGACATGAACCTGGCCCGCCAGATGGATCGCGTGTTGCACCTTCAGGAAGGTCGCCTGACCACGATCTGACTGGCCAGCATCTGACGCCTGCAAGCGGGCGTCAGGTCTTCAATTTTTATACGGTGCCCGCGAATGTTCAGACCGTTATCGATTTTTATCGGCACGCGCTATACCCGCGCCAAGCGCCGCAATCGTTTTGTTTCGTTTATCTCCATGACCTCGATGATCGGCCTCGCCCTCGGCGTGCTGGCGATGATCGTGGTGTTGTCGGTGATGAACGGCTTCCAGCGTGAAATGAGTAACCGCATCCTCGGCATGGTGCCCCACGCGACCATCGTGGGCGTCAAGCCCATCGATGACTGGCGCCCGGTGGCCGAGGCCGCGATGAAAAACCCCGAGGTGACGGCAGCCGTGCCGTTTACCGAGCTGGACGGCATGCTGTCCTATAAAGGCTCGATGCAGCCGATCCAGATCAGCGGCATCGATCCGGAGCAGGAAGGCAAGGTCTCGATCGTGACCCAGCACATCGTGCAGGGCAGCCTCCAGGACTTGAAACCCGACGAATACGGTGTGGTGCTGGGCGATATTGTTGCGCGGCGTTTCCGTCTGGGCGTGGGTGACAAGATCACCCTGATCGTCCCCGAGGCCAGCACCGCGCCTGGTGGCATTACTCCGCGCCTGCAGCGGTTGAATGTGGTGGGTATCTTCAAGGTTGGTGCTGAACTGGATGGCACCATGGGCCTGATCCATATGGCCGATGCTGCAGCCATTCAACACTGGGAGCCGAACCAGGTGCAAAGCGTGCGCCTGGCGGTCAAGGATCTGTACGCGGCACCGCAGGTTTCACAGCAAGTGGCGGCCGGCCTGGGGGATGGTTACAAGGCTGACGACTGGACTCACACCCAGGGCAGTCTGTTCAGCGCCATGAAAATGGAAAAAACCATGATCGGTCTGTTGTTGCTGATGATCGTGGCCGTGGCAGCGTTCAATATCATCGCCACGCTGATCATGGTGGTGAACGACAAGGGCGCCGACATCGCGATCTTGCGCACCATCGGTGCGACACCGCGGCAGATCATGGCCATCTTTATGGTGCAGGGCACGGTGATCGGTATTGTCGGCACCTTGATCGGTGGCGTGCTGGGGGTGATTGCGGCGTTGAATGTCAGTGAACTGGTGGGCTGGATGGAGCGGGTGACCGGGCAGCATATCTTCAGTTCCGACGTGTATTTTGTCAGCAACCTGCCATCCGAGCTGCAGGGCGGCGATGTGGCGCTGATCTGCGGTGCGGGCTTTGTACTGAGCTTTCTGGCTACGCTGTATCCGGCGTATCGGGCAGCGAAGATTCAACCGGCCCATGCGTTGCGGTATTCCTGATAGTTGAAGAGCAAAAGCCCCTCACCCTAACCCTCTCCCGGAGGGAGAGGGGACTAAAGGCAAAAGCAGTTCTGCGCAGCGCCACAAATCAGCTCCCTCTCCCTCCGGGAGAGGGCTGGGGTGAGGGCAGCTTTGCTGGCAGCTCCACGACAAACCGCGTTACCCCCTCCTGCGACTCACAGCAGATCTGTCCGCCATGGGCACGAATGATCGACTGGGTGATCGCCAGCCCCAGCCCCGCATGCTCACTGCTGCCTTCACGGCGTGCCGGATCTGCCCGGTAAAACCGGTCAAACAGGCGTGGCAGCAGTTCTGCAGGGATTCCCGTGCCCGTGTTCTCAATGCTGATGCGCGCAGTGCCCGGCAAAGCCTCAATCAGCACTTTGATCGCGCCACCCGCCGGCGTATAGCGCAAGGCGTTATCCAGCAGGTTGGAAAGGGCGCGGCGCAGCATGCTGCGGTCGCCTGCAAGAAGTGCATTGCCTTCGCGGGTCAGTTCAATGTGCGAGTCTTCGGCCAGCAGCGCATAAAACTCCAGTAATGCCTCCACTTCCTGACCCAGATCCAGGGCTTCGCGCCGAGGCGTAAGCAAGCCGTGATCGGCCTTGGCCAAATAGAGCATGTCGTTGACCAGTTGCGCCATCCATTGCAGCTCTTCAAGGTTGCTATGCAGTGCCTCGCGGTACTCTTCAATGCCCCGGGGGCGGGTCAGGGTGACCTGGGTGTGGGTCAGCAGGTTGGACAATGGCGTACGCAGTTCATGTGCGATGTCGGCGGAGAATGCCGACAATCGCTGGAATGAATCGTCCAGTCGCGCAAGCATGGCGTTAAAAGCCGTGGCCAGCTCTGCCAGTTCAGCGGGCATTTGTTCCTGGGGCAGGCGGGCGTTAAGCGAGTCGGCCGAAACGCTGGCTGCGATCGCGCTCATGCGGCGCAGAGGGCGCAAGCCGCTGCGGGCTGCCCACGCACCAAGAATCGCCGTGGCCAGTGCCGACAGGCCTACAGTCATCCAGATCAACCTCTGCATGCGCTGCAGGAAGTGCTGGTGGTGGGTGATATCCAGCAACAGGGTCAGATGCGGCGCATCGGGGCTGTCGGTCTGCGGGACCAGAACACGGTAATCGGTGCCGTTTATTTGCAGGCTGCCCAAGCCCGGGCGGGTCTCAAGCGCCAGTGGCAGGCGCGGTGAGCTGTCAAACCATAGATGCCCGTCCGGGCCGCGCACCCGTATCGCCAGGTCCGGCTGGTGGGCCAGATCCTGCATCAGGGCGGGCAGGCGCAGGGTGAAGCGTTCAAGGGTGTCAGCCCCTTGCAGCGTACTGCGTAGTACGGCGAGGCGACTTTCCATCAGTTGCTGGTCGAGCTCGACAAAATGCACCTCGCTGGCGCGTCCGAACAGCACCCCGGCAAACAGCGATACCACGGCGGTACAACCGGCAAACAGCAGCGCCAGGCGGCTGCTCAACGACAGGCGGCGCATCAACTGCTGCGCTCTTCAAGCACATAACCCATGCCGCGCACGGTGTGGATCAGCTTCTGCTCATGGTTGTCGTCGATTTTCAGGCGCAGGCGGCGAATCGCCACTTCGATGACGTTGGTGTCGCTGTCAAAGTTCATGTCCCATACCTGTGAAGCAATCAACGACTTGGGCAGCACTTCTCCCTGACGGCGTAGCAGCAGCTCCAGCAGGGCGAATTCCTTGGCGGTAAGGTCGATGCGCTGGCCGTTGCGCTCAACACGGCGGCGGATCAGATCAAGGCGCAGGTCGGCCAGTTGCAGGCTGGTCTCCTGGGGAGTGTTGCTACCGCGGCGCAACAGGCTGCGAACCCGTGCCAGCAGCTCGGAAAAGGCGAACGGCTTGACCAGATAATCATCGGCCCCCAGCTCCAGGCCGTGGACGCGGTCAGCGACCGCATCCCGTGCGGTCAAAAACAGCACCGGCATGCTCAGTCCGGCGCTACGCACCGCTTGCAGGATTTGCCAGCCATCACGGCCGGGCAGCATGACGTCGAGAATCAGCAGCGAGTAATCCCCGGTCAGGGCCAGGTGTTGCCCGGTAATACCGTCGGCCGCCAGTTCGGTGGTGAACCCGGCCTCGCTCAGGCCCTGGCGCAAGTACTGTCCGGTTTTGACCTGGTCTTCGACTATCAGCAGTTTCATGGTCGACTCATCATAAAAATTATCCTCAGCCTTATACCTTGGTGCAGGTTATGCAGGGTCAAGCTGACAAAGTTGTAATCTTGCAGTCAGTTGAATGCCAGTGCCGAGACTTTAAAGTAGCGCCAAGCCTGACATTTTTGTTTCTGGGAGTAAGTATGACCGCACGTATCCGTTTGTCGCTTGCTGGCTGTTTTTTGGCCTTGAGCCTGCCGGTAATGGCATCGCCTGCCGGGCATTTTGATTTTGGTCAGCCCGCACCTGCCGCCAGCGCCACGCGCACGGTTGAAATCGACATGACTGATATTGCCTTCACGCCAAAGTCGCTGGATGTGACAGCCGGTGAAACGGTGCGTTTTGTCCTGGTCAACAAAGGGCAGTTATTGCACGAGTTCAACCTGGGCAATGCGGCGATGCACGCGGCACATCAGAAAGAAATGCTCGAAATGCAGCAAAGCGGCATGCTTACCCCGACCGGTATGGGGCATGACGGCATGGATCACTCGGCAATGGGCCACGGCGCCATGAATATGCCGGGCATGAAGCACGATGACCCCAACAGCGTGCTGGTCGAGCCGGGTAAAACCGCGGAGTTGACCTGGACCTTCACCCGCGCCGACAACCTGGAATTTGCCTGTAATGTGCCGGGTCACTATCAGGCTGGCATGGTCGGCAAGGTGAAAGTTGCGCCTTAAAACGTCCTGATTGTCGGTGAACGCTGAAAGCCTGGCTTAAACCCGATAGAATTACCGGGTTTTTCTAGCCAGGTTTTTGTCATGCATCCCGCCGCCGAACATTCCCCGCTGGGCAAGTCCAGTGAATACATCAGCACTTATACCCCGTCCTTGCTGTTCCCGATCCCGCGCGCGGCGAAATGGGCCGAGCTGGGGCTGAGCGCCGAAACGCTGCCTTATGTCGGCGTGGATTTCTGGACCTGCTTCGAGCTGTCCTGGTTGTTGCCATCGGGCAAGCCGGTGGTGGCCATTGGCGAGTTTTGCTTTGCCGCCGATTCGCCGAATATCGTCGAGTCCAAGTCGTTCAAGCTGTATCTCAACTCGCTGAACCAGACGGTATTTGCCGATACCCCGAGCCTTGAGGCTACATTGCGTGCAGATTTGTCGGCCGCATCCGGCAAGCCTGTCAGCGTGCGCGTACGCAGTCTGGATGAAGTTCAGGCTGATGGCGTAGCCGTATTGCCGGGTGTGTGCATTGATGACCTGGATATCACGGTCAGTGATTACGCGCAGCCGCGTCCTGAATTGCTCAAGTGCGACGATTCCCAGGTGGTTGAAGAAAGCGTCTACAGCCATTTGCTCAAATCCAACTGCCCGGTCACCAGTCAGCCGGACTGGGGCACGGTGGTGGTCGAGTACCGTGGGGCGGCGCTGGATCACGCCAGTTTGCTGGCGTACCTGGTGAGCTTTCGCCAGCATTCGGACTTTCATGAGCAGTGTGTGGAGCGGATCTTTCTCGACCTGCAGCGTTTGCTCAAGCCCGAGAAGTTGACCGTGTATGCGCGCTATGTGCGCCGTGGCGGGCTGGATATAAACCCGTACCGCAGCACCGAAGCGGTCGAGTTCCAGAATGTGCGGTTGGTGCGTCAGTAATACGCTGTGACTCATGTGGGAGCGGGCTTGCTCGCGATAGGTCTATGCGGTTTGCCTGACAAACCGCGTCGCCTGAATCGCGAGCAAGCCCGCTCCCACAGAGTTTTGCTTAGCCGTTATTCAACGCCTTGGCCTGCTCAAGTACCGCCTCGACATGCCCCGGCACTTTCACGCCGCGCCATTGGTGACGCAACACGCCATCCTTGTCGATCAGGAAGGTGCTGCGGTCCACGCCGAGGTACTCCTTGCCGTACAGTTTTTTCAGCTTGATCACGTCAAACAGCTGGCACAGGGCTTCGTCCTTGTCGCTCAGCAACTCAAACGGAAAACCCTGCTTGGCCTTGAAGTTCTCATGGGACTTGAGGCTGTCGCGGGACACACCAAACACTTCGGTATTGGCCGCCTGGAACTCGGCGTAATGGTCGCGAAAACCCTGGCCCTCAGTGGTGCAGCCCGGCGTGCTGTCCTTGGGATAGAAGTAGATCACTACCTGCTTGCCCTTGAGCTGCGACAGGCTGACGGTTTTTTCACTCGTCGCCGGGATCTGGAAATCGTCTACGGGTTGGTCAATTGCAACAGCCATTGAATCGGTTTCCTTACATCGGGTTCTGTGGGCGCCAAGGTTCGATCAGTGCGTCCAGGTTCAGCGCGTCGGCGAAGTCGAGGAACTGATCACGCAGCCAGCTGATTTGCACGCCGGCCGGCAAGGTCACAGTGAAGGTGGCGTTGAGCATGGTGCCGCCGGTTTGTGGCGCCTGATAGGTATCGCACGTCAGGTTTTCCAGCTCGACGTTATGGTCCATGAAGAACTGGCACAGCTCGTTGATGATGTCCGAGCGGTAGGCCGAGCTGACATAGGCCACGTACGGCAGCGCCTGCGGGCGGGTTTCAAGGGCCGCACTGCGTACTACATTGACGCTGAACGCGTGCTTTTTGGCCAGCGCAGGCAAGCCAGCTTCAAGGCGTGCCAGGGCGTCCCAGCTACCGGTAACTTCCAGGACCAGGGCACTGCATTCGCCGTGGCGAGTCAAGCGCGAGGTCACGACAGCGCAGCGATTTTCATGGCTGGCGCGGCACAGCACGTTAGTCAGCTCCATTGGGTTGGCGCCAAGGGCACTGATGACAAGGAATTGTTCGCGAACTGTGGGGGTGGACATTCAACCTTCCTAAAACGATGAGCGGTCAGTACGGTCGATGGCAGGCAAGTTGAGTATCAGGTAACACTTGAGCGTCAGAAGCCCGTCAATACTGCGTTCCAGGCGGTTTGCAGGCTCTGCAAAACGTGCTCGGTGGCGTTTGGGCGGGGCTTTTGGCGCTTGCTGAGGGCCTGTGAAACAGACTTGCGCACACATCAGTACCAATCAAAGGCTGAAGGGTAGCGAAAAGCAACGCGAAGGGGAATGCTCATCGGGCGCGCTGTTGCTTGTGCAAGGGTCATGGCGCCAGTACCATTACGGCTCTCTTTTTCCGGCAGGAGCGGTTGCATGATTGCGGGCAGTATGGTGGCACTGGTCACACCTATGGATGCACAAGGTCGTCTTGATTGGGACGCTCTGAGCAAACTGGTGGACTTTCACCTGCAAGAGGGCACCAACGCCATTGTTGCCGTTGGCACTACAGGTGAATCGGCAACTCTGGATGTGAACGAACACATTGAAGTGATTCGTCATGTCGTCAAGCAGGTTGCAGGGCGCATTCCGGTGATTGCCGGCACGGGCGCCAACTCGACGCGTGAAGCGATCGAACTCACCACCAATGCAAAGGCCGCTGGCGCCGATGCATGTCTGCTGGTGACACCGTATTACAACAAGCCGACCCAGGAAGGCCTGTACCAGCACTTCAAGGCGATCGCCGAAGCGGTCGATATCCCGCAGATCCTGTACAACGTTCCGGGCCGTACCGCCTGCGACATGCTGCCGGCTACCGTCATTCGTCTTTCCACCGTGCCGAACATCATCGGTATCAAGGAAGCCACCGGCGACCTGACGCGCGTACCGGCCATTCTGGCAGGGGTGAGCAGCGACTTCCTGGTGTACTCCGGCGACGACGCCACCGCAGTCGAGCTGATCCTGCTCGGCGGCAAGGGCAATATCTCGGTAACCGCCAACGTTGCTCCGCGTGACATGAGCGACCTGTGCGCTGCTGCGATGCGTGGCGATGCCGACACTGCCCGCGCGCTGCACGAAAAGCTGATGCCGCTCAATAAAACCCTGTTTATCGAATCCAACCCTATCCCCGTGAAATGGGCGCTGCATGAGATGGGCATGATGTCGGACGGTATCCGTCTGCCACTCACCTGGCTCAGCGAGCCTTGCCACGAACCACTGCGTCAGGCAATGCGCCAGTCCGGTGTCTTGGTTTAATTGAGGAAGCACTACGCATGAAGCGATTGACCGGACTTTCCGCACTAGCCGTGATTATTTCCAGCACCAGCGGCTGCGGTTGGCTGTGGGGTCAAGAGGGTTACTTCCGCGACCGTGGCAGCGACTACCTGGAGGCGCGTCAAACCGCTCCAATGCAGTTGCCGCCGGGTGTCCAGACTGACAAGCGCCTTGTGCCGCTGTTGCCGATCCCCAGCAATGTGCCCGACGACAACGTCAAGGGCGAGTTTGAAGTACCGCGTCCACAGCCGTTGGCTGTAGCCGCCAGTGCCAGCGATTTCAGCCTGCAGAAAAGTGGCGACAGCCGCTGGGTCATGGCGCAGCGTTCGCCGTCAGAGGTTTGGCCGGTAGCGATGCAATTCTTCCAGGACAATGGCTTCCGCATCGACGAACAGCGCCCGCAAACCGGCGAGTTCACCACGAGCTGGCAGCGTGCTGACGAGCTTTCCGCTCCGATCGCCCGTCATGTGGGCAGCAGCGGCCTGGCCTCCGACAGCGAAACCCGCCTGCGGGTACGCATCGAGCCGGGTGTGCAGCGCAATACCAGCGAAATCTACGTGGTCAGTGCCAACCGCCCGGCCGGTAGCAGTGCCAACGTCGACTTTGGCAACCGCTCGGTCAACACCGGTCTGGATGCAGCCCTGGTTGATGAAATGCTGATCAGCATGAGCCGCAACGCCGAGAAGGGCGGTTCGGTTTCGCTGCTGGCTGCCCGTGATTTCGACACCCCTGCACGTGTGAGCCTGAACGAAGACGGCAGCGGCAACCCGGTGCTGACTCTGACCGAAGACCTCGACCGTGCCTGGTCCAGCGTAGGTCGTGCACTTGAACAGGGCGAATGGCGCGTTGAAGACATCAACCGCACGTTGGGCCTGTACTACATCAACCTCGCCGAAAAAGCCGAGAAGAAGGACGAGAAACCTGGTTTCTTCTCCGGTCTCTTTGGCAGCAAGCCGGACAAGGAAGAAGTTGAAGCCCGTGCCCAGCGCTATCAGGTTCGCCTGAGCAAGGTGGGTGAAAGCGTGCAAGTGACCGTCGAAGAAAACATCAACACCGTTGCCTCGCCAGAAGTGGCGCGCAAGGTGCTGGGCGTTATCCAAGACAACCTGGGCTGATTGTATGCGTTTTGCCGTTCTCGGCAGTGGTAGCCAAGGGAATGGCACGCTGATAGCCAGCGACAGCACCTATGTACTGGTCGATTGCGGTTTCTCGTTGCGAGAAACCGAGCGTCGTCTCGCCAGGCTCGGTATCAGCGCTCACCAGCTGAGCGCGATTCTGGTCACCCACGAACATGCCGACCATGTGCATGGCGTGGGTTTGCTGTCGCGTCGCTACAATTTGCCGGTGTACATGAGTCGTGGTACCCAGCGCGGGATGCGCAAGCCTCTGGAGGCCGCCGGTTACGTGGCGGGTGGTCAGACGCTGCAAATCGGAGCCTTGAATATCAGTGTGACCCTGGTCGCCCATGATGCCCAGGAACCCACCCAGTATGTATTCAGTGACGGCAAGCGGCGGTTCGGCTTGCTGACCGACCTGGGTTCGTATTGTGCTGGCGTGCTGGACAGCTATCGCGACCTGGATGCGCTGATGATTGAAGCCAACCACTGTCGGGACCTGCTTGCCCGTGGTCACTACCCTGCGTTTCTCAAGCGCCGGGTAGGGGGCCAGGAAGGACATTTGAACAACCACCAGGCCGCAAGCCTGGTGGCCGAGTTGGGCTGGCAAGACCTGCAACACCTGGTACTGGCCCACCTCAGCAGCAAGAACAACCTGCCGCAGCTGGCCCGGCAATGTTTTGTCGACACCCTAGGGTGCGACCCGGACTGGCTGCAACTGGCCGATCAAGATTCAGGGCTCGACTGGCGCACAATCGCCTAGCCCACCTACTTAGCATGCGGAGCCCATCATGGAAAAACGTGAAGAACTCTATCGCGGTAAAGCGAAATCGGTTTACAAGACCGACGACGAAAACCGCTTGATCCTGCTGTTTCGCAACGACACTTCGGCGTTCGACGGCAAGCGTATCGAACAACTTGATCGCAAGGGCATGGTGAACAACAAGTTCAACGCCTTCATCATGCAGAAACTCGAAGAAGCCGGCGTGCCGACCCAATTCGACAAACTGCTGGGTGACAACGAGTGCCTGGTGAAGAAACTCGACATGATCCCGGTCGAGTGCGTTGTGCGTAACTACGCAGCGGGCAGCCTGGTCAAGCGTCTGGGTGTGGAAGAGGGCATGAAGCTCAACCCGTACACCTTCGAACTGTTCCTCAAGGACGACGCCAAGGGCGACCCGTTCATCAACGAATCCCACGTCGTGGCTTTCGGTTGGGGCACTGCCGAGCAACTGGTTCGCATGAAAGAACTGTCGCTCAAGGTCAACGACGTACTGAACAAGCTGTTCGATGACGCTGGCTTGCTGCTGGTCGACTTCAAACTTGAGTTCGGCGTATTCCACGACGGTTCCATCGTCCTGGGTGACGAATTCAGCCCGGACGGCTGCCGTCTGTGGGACAAGGCTACCGGCAAGAAAATGGACAAGGACCGCTTCCGTCAGGGTCTGGGCGACGTAATCGAAGCCTACGAAGAAGTTGCAAACCGCCTCGGCGTCCCGCTTTAAGCAGTAAAGGCGCGCAAGCAACTGATACAGCGCGGTTTTTTTGAAAAAAGGCTTTGCCATAATCAAAAACCGCGCTATTATTCGCGCCGTTGGAGAGATGCCAGAGTGGCCGAATGGGACGGATTCGAAATCCGTTGTACTGGCGACAGTACCTAGGGTTCGAATCCCTATCTCTCCGCCATTATTGAACAAGACTAAGCCCCTGAAATGGTTGAACATTTCAGGGGCTTTTTCGTTTTTGTCTTTCTACTTAGGGCATTTTTAGGGCAATTTCATCAGGGATTTAAGCTAAGTACGTTCACTGCTAGCTCCGAGCTTGCCAAGCATTTCGCTATAGAGGCGTCTCAGTGGGGCGCCGAGTTAACTAGTGGTAGCTGCCATCTATTGATGGTTTTCTTTGTGGTACGTGAGTTTGTTCGCGCGGGCCACCTAGGCAAGGGGGGCCAAAGTTAGCTAGACTCTGCGCATGATTTGTATCATTCCCTAAATGGGTGTGACCAGAGCGCGCATGTGAGGCATTCATGCGATTCTCGTACCATCAAACCGATAAGTGAATTTCAATGACACAGACCACCGCTTGGGCCACTGAGACAATTCGTTTAACTCTCTTGGGGGTTCCTGAGGGCGTTAATGTGTCTTGGAAGTCTGTTGCGGGAGCAGAGCCAGAGTCGGTCACAAATCGCCCGGCGCAGCAGCTTTCGATTCAGGAAGGCCCTTTCGGGAATGGTCGTCTTGTAATCACATCACATCCAGGGAGAGTTGATATCGCCTTGGGTGCGATACCTACTGATCCTATGGGTCATCCATCACTAGGGGAATTTGCATCTGTAAGTGCAAGTTTTGAGGCTAGCCTTAAAGGGCTAAAATTGCCGACAGTTGCACGATTGGCGATGGGTGCAACGCTCAATGTTTTCCCAGATTCTTTAGTGGCAAGTACACTTATGCTCAAAGAACTGGTGCCGGAATTAAGCTTTGGTTCGGATGCATCAGACTTGGTATTCCAGGTGAACAGGGCTAAGAAATTCCCTAAGATTAGTGGGTTGGTAATGAACAGGCTGACAAAATGGTCGCAGTTGTTGAGCCAGACTGTTCAGTATCAAAATAACGAAGCGATGAATACTAAGCATAACCATCTTATTCAGTTAGAACTTGATTTGAACACTAGTCCCGGTTCTAAGTTGCCACATGCTGATGCGTATAAAAGTATTATTGCGGCATTCTTCAGCGAGGCTCGTGCATTAGCAGGAGTTAATGAAAATGCAAATGGATAGCGCATACTCTATGTTAGAGTCATCTGTAATGATGGCTCCAATAGAAAGGAGAGTCTCGGAGTTCTATGATTCTGGCCGTATCGGCTCGGTTGTAGTTACTAGTTCTACTTCGGTTCCTGCATATGATTTTAGGCTGAATATTGTTTCTTATAATTCCTCCATAAAGGATATTGATAAGTTAACTTCGGCCAAAAAATATATCGGCTTTAATGACAGTACTATTACTCGTCTTAATGTTAAAGAAGGCTGGATTGTAAATAAGCTTGTTGATACTCAGGTTGTACCTATAGCGGGAAAACTCATCGCTGCTATCGAAGAACAGCTTGATTCAATTTATGCTGTGGATGCTGCAGCACTAATTGACTCTGAGCAAAGCAGAGTGGCAATTAGAGCTGTAGTGGATGTTGTAGAAGATTATATAAAGGCTAAGGATCTCTGGAGCCTAAATGAGTTTTTAGCTGCTGCCCAGCCAGCTTCGATGCGAAAGATCACCAGTGTTTCAATTTTGCGTACATCATTTCGTGTTCGAGATAAGCTGAGTAACTGGGCGGGACTTTATGACCTTGTGCATGCTCATCTGACCGAAACTGAACAAAACCCTGATCGAGCCTTGCGGGGGTTGTCTCGACCTAAGGTAGTTGATATTGCCTGAGGTAAAACTTATTGGTGATGTAGGCCTGTTCGGGGCTGCAATTCTTCAGACGCCAACCCCCGGACAGCGACATGCGGCATTAGTGTTCAAAGACCGTAGTAAGAAACACTTAAGTCTTCTGCATTTGGCATGGCATTACACTTTGAAGTGTGATCCCCTCAATGCGCCTTATCGTTCGGTCCCGAATCTGAATTTTGATGAGGAAGAACTTGAGCTTTTTGCTGAGCAAGCTTCTCGCTTGTATGATGAAAATACTGCTGGTATTCCTTACGGGATGGAATATACGGGTGCATCTGTTTTTAATGGCGAAATGGGGTTTATAGATGCACCAGGCGCGGGGTTGACTTGTGCGACCTTCATACTTGGTTTTTTTAATAGCTTGGGCTTTGATATTCTTGATCTCTCGTCATGGCAAAGTCGAGATGATGATACGCTGTGGCAGTCTAATATTTATGCGGCGCTTGAGCCCCGTCTTACGGCTGAGCGAAAAGAAGCTCAGAAAGATTTGATTGGTGCTGCATACCGATTCCGGCCAGAAGAAGTTGTTGGCTCTTTTGCTATTTTCGAGTCCTCTCCGATCGATTTTTCTGATGCAGTTACGGTAGGTGTAAAACTTTTAGATGAAATGCACGCTAAGTAGTCTTTCTATCTTCATTATTATCAAATATTAGTAAGCCCTTGAAATTCTTTAGTATTTCAGGGGCTTTTTTGTGGGTGAGTGGAAATTCATGGCAGTTTACGGTAAAAGTACCTGCTTTTCAGGTGGTACGGCGTGAGTGATGCTAGGCAATAAATATCTAGTAATGCTTTTGGGTGTTCTGGGGTGTGGCTATTTGGCATTATTCCGTTGTCTGGTTATTCCCTTGGATTGAGGGTTTTTCTGTAGGCGCTTAGGAGCAAGGAAATGCAACCTACTGCAACCGAGCAGCTTATTCTTCATATGCTGTGCGATATTTATAAAAAGCTCGGAATTACTGACAGCTTCGATCCTGATCTCATTGCTAGTGCCGTATCTTCGGATGATTGCTGGGTTCTGGATTGGGCGTACGACATAAAGGATGAAGGTGCTAGGAATCCTCCACATGTGACTGAGGTTGTGAATACATTGGATATGTATTCTTTCCTGAGTCAAGGCTTTGAGCGTTTAGATGCCGCCGATAAAGCGGTGGTTGTCAGTGAAATTCCAAGAATAAGAACTGCAGTGGAGTTTCCCGGGTACGATGGTAATAATGAAGGAAAGTACAGAACTGCTGCAGCCTACATGGTCAATGACCTAGATCGTTTTGAATCAATGAAGGATGTGGCGGAGAGAAATTCTCACACACATATGGCTGGTACATATGCACGTCAATACCAAGTGTTTGAGCCTATCAGAGCAACTCTAATACAGCGCACCATGACTGCAGATGAGATTGTTTCTGTGCTTAGCGCGTAGCCGTTCGGTAGTAGAGCGTATGCAGGCCCATTTGGGCCTGTATTCAATGTGTTCTGAATCCCAGCATCTCAGAAACGACCCCTGCCATGCTCTTGGTATCGCGCGGTATCCATCTCCCGTAGTGCTTTCTCACCATAGTCGTATCCGCATGGCCTAGTTGCCGAGCGACCCATTCGACAGGCACATAGCTCGATAGCATCTGACTCGCAAATGTATGGCGGCACTGATTTGCACCTCGATGGCGAATCTCTGCCTTTTTAAGGTGTGAAGTAAACCAGTTGCTCAGGGTCTTGCCGTTCCAAAGCAGGCCACTGGTGCTACTGCGAAACAAGAATCGTACCTGTTGTTTTTTACTGGTGATGTTGTCGCGTTGAATCACTTTAATCTCAACGCTTGGAGCCTGTGAAGCGTCGGTAATAATTTTGCGCATCAACTCCAGGGCAGGGTCGATCAGCTCGACTGTCCGCAGCCTGGAGCGCTCTTTCGGTACTTTGAATTCGCCTACCACTGAAGCTCTGCGCACATGAATGGTGCCCGTTTCTATATCCACATCCTCTACTGCTAGGCTCTGTACGTAAAGTATTGTCGCAAGCACCGCATAGCGCAGGCCAATGAGACCATCGCCGCAAAACTTGTTG
>NZ_WIWL01000043.1:0-1737 GCF_009600105.1 Pseudomonas sp. FSL R10-0056 | reverse complement strand
GCCCGGGCCGGGGCGCAGGGGTCGGGGCCGCCGCTGCCGGTACAGGTGCGCTGTAGCTGGACATGCGCCTGTTGCTGCGCGAGATGCTGTGTACTTTTTCACACAGCATCTGTTTGACCTTCTCGGGGTTACGCGAGATGTCTTCAAAGTTTTTCGGCAGAAAATCCACCGCCCCGGCGTCCAGCGCATCGAGGGTCACGCGGGCACCCTCGTGGGTCAGCGAGGAGAACATCAACACCGGGGTCGGGCAGCGCTGCATGATATGGCGCACGGCAGTGATGCCATCCATCATCGGCATCTCGTAATCCATGGTGATCACGTCCGGCTTGAGCGCCAGCGCCTGATCAATCGCTTCCTTGCCGTTGGTGGCGGTGCCGATCACTTGAATCGTCGGGTCAGCCGACAGAATTTCCGAGACACGACGGCGGAAAAAACCGGAATCATCCACCACCAGGACCTTGACTACCATAAACACTCCGTTAGGCGGTACGGGGCACGAGCCCCGAGGCACCAGAATCAAATACGCCGTGATGCGTAATGCTTGAGCATGCTCGGAACATCCAGAATCAAGGCAATACGACCATCACCGGTGATGGTGGCACCCGACATGCCTGGCGTGCCCTGGAGCATCTTGCCCAAAGGCTTGATCACCACTTCTTCCTGGCCGACCAGTTGATCGACCACAAAACCGATGCGCTGGGTGCCGATCGACAGAATCACCACATGCCCTTCGCGCTGCTCTTCGTGTGCAGCAGATGCCACCAGCCAGCGCTTGAGGTAGAACAGCGGCAGTGCCTTGTCGCGCACGATCACCACTTCCTGACCGTCGACCACGTTGGTGCGCGACAGGTCGAGGTGGAAGATTTCGTTGACGTTGACCAGCGGGAAAGCAAACGCCTGATTACCCAGCATCACCATCAGGGTCGGCATAATGGCCAGGGTCAGGGGCACCTTGATGACGATTTTTGAACCACGGCCCAGGGCCGACTCGATACTCAGCGAACCATTGAGCTGGGCAATCTTGGTTTTCACCACGTCCATGCCCACGCCACGCCCGGACACATCGCTGATTTCGGTCTTGGTCGAAAAGCCCGGGGCAAAGATCAGGTTGTAGCAGTCGTTTTCGCTCAGGCGATCGGCCGCATCCTTGTCCATCAAGCCTTTTTTCACCGCCAGGGAACGCAGGAAATTGGCGTCCATGCCTTTGCCATCGTCAGAGATCGACAGCAGGATATGGTCGCCCTCCTGCTCGGCGGACAGGATCACCCGACCACAGCTCGGCTTGCCGGCAGCGGCGCGTTCTTCCGGGGTTTCGCAGCCGTGGTCGACGGCGTTGCGCACCAGGTGGACCAGCGGATCGGCCAGGGCCTCGACTAGGTTTTTGTCCAGGTCGGTCTCTTCGCCCACCAGCTCCAGGCTGATTTCTTTTTTCAGCTGCCGTGCCAGGTCCCGTACCAGGCGCGGGAAGCGGCCGAAAACTTTCTTGATCGGCTGCATCCGCGTTTTCATCACCGCGGTTTGCAGGTCGGCGGTGACCACGTCGAGGTTGGACAGCGCCTTGGCCATCTCCTCGTCATGACTGTTCAGGCCCAGGCGCACCAGACGGTTACGCACCAGCACCAGCTCGCCGACCATATTCATGATGTCATCGAGCCGCGCGGTATCGACGCGCACGGTGGTTTCAGCCTCGCTGGCCACCGGTTTTTCTGCAGGCGCAGCCGCGCCACGGGCCGGGCC
>NZ_WIWL01000042.1:0-1749 GCF_009600105.1 Pseudomonas sp. FSL R10-0056 | reverse complement strand
TCGGGGTGAAAGTCGCACGCTGTATCTCGGTTCGAAAGATTCGCCGGTTCGCCTGGTGCTCTACGAGAAAGGCTATGAGCAAGGTGGTGATGCTCCTAGAAACTGGGTTCGGCTTGAAGTACGCGTTAGGCCAAAACGGGATCATCGAGCCGCTGTTGCCACATGGGAGCCGGGGCATGCTTTCTGCGCTGCTTGGGTTCCAGACGCGCTCAAGTGCATCGGTTGGGATCACCTCGAAAAGAAGGCTGTAGGCACTGTATGGAAGCGTTCAGACACCGAACGAGCAAGGGCTGCACTGGTTAAACAATACGGCGCGATCATGGCTCAATGGGCGTCTGATGTAGGGTCTTGGGAGGCTCTAGGACAGGCCATTGGGGCGGCTATTGTTAAACCTCAGATGACGGAGAACGCATGAAAAGATTGGGTTTAACGCCAGAAACGGCGCCTCACTTTGTTGAGTACCAGGGCGAGCTTCCAGTCCCGGTATTCGTCACTCTTGAATCGCATCGAAAAACAAAGGCACAGATACGGCAAAAGATCGCTGCTGCAACGGCAGATGATCGAAAGGCGCAACGGTTCGTGACTGAATGACTGCTGGGCAAGACAGGTGAAGTAGACCCACCAGCAAGCTGGCGACCCTTCTTCACGGCTTGCCAATTCGCCTACCGGCTCAATGGACTGTTGCCTTTGGCGTCAAAACTCTTTGCGGCTGGGAGAGGTCTGGAGGAAGCGCTAGCGTAGCGCTGCGCAGCCTCCAGACCTCTCCCAGCGGACAAGCGCGAGCGCGTCAGTACCACACTTATTGACGAGGTGGACACCTTGGGCCACACTCAAGCCTTAAGTGTCCACCTGGAGTTCACCCATGCCTACCATCAAGCCTAGAGTCCAAGTTACGTTGGAGCCTTCAACGCATGAGGTCATCGAGCGTCTTGCAAAGCTTCAGGGGCGCACTAGAGGCGCGATCATTGCGGATCTGCTCAATTCCGTTGCTCCGAGCCTTACGCGCACTGTGGCGCTTCTGGAGGCCGCTATGGAAGCACCTAACGAGGTTAAGCGCGGTCTACGAAGCGTTGTCGAGGGTCTCCATAACGAACTTGTTACGGTCGCTGGGGATGCTTCTTCACAGCTCGATATGCTCATGGGGAAGCTGTCAGAAGATGCCTCTGAGAACGCAGCCGACCCCCATGTAGTAACACGGGGGTCAGGTATCTCCCTCCCTGCCGAGAAGGCACATCCCAAGAAACCTCGAAAGCCTTATAAACCGGGGGCTACAGCCAATGGCTAGGTGGGATTGGTATCAATCGACCGTTCTTGTCCAAGATCCGCAACAATCCGGTCTTGTTGACGCTCTTTTGAGGGCATGGCCGTTGTCCGATTGGGCACCTGCTAAGAACCTCAATGGTTATCTCTATGGCGGACAAATCCGGCGCGGTGATCGAACTCTTTGCCACGTCTGTTGGGGTGGGCAAACCGGGGTCAATTGCAAGTCAACCAGTGATGAGTCTCCGGCTCTCGCGGCAGCTCTTCGGGAGTTCGGTAAACCCCACCTCCCAACACGGGTGGACACTTGCGAAGACTGGCAGGAAGACGGCCTCTTTGATTCGATGGCTGCTCGCTTGATTCAATACGCTCAAGACAATCGTTTGGCTATCAACCAGCAGGGCGATTGGGTTCGGGGTGAAAGTCGCACGCTGTATCTCGGTTCGAAAGATTCGCCGGTTCGCCTGGTGCTCTACGAGAAAGGCTATG
>NZ_WIWL01000041.1:0-1792 GCF_009600105.1 Pseudomonas sp. FSL R10-0056 | reverse complement strand
ATCCGGCACCTTGGCATCGCGGCCGGTGTTGTTCAACCGTGGCACGGCGCCAAACAGGGCCAGGCACAGGGCATCGAGCAGGGTGCTTTTGCCGGCGCCGGTGGGCCCGGTGATGGCGAACAGGCCGGCGCTGGCCAAAGGCTCGGCGGTAAAGTCCAGCTCAAAGGGGCCGGCCAGGGAGGCGAGGTTTTTCAGGCGAATGGCGAGGATTTTCATGGTTGTTCACCTTCCAGCTGAACTTCCTGCAGCAATACGGCAAAGTCCTTGAGGGTCTGTTCGTCGGCTTCGCTGCCGTAGCTTTCCTGCCAGGCACGGCTAAACAGTTCCTGGGGGGTGAGCTGGTCGAGTTCGATCAGGCGTGTGGCGTCGTCATCGCCGTGGCGGCTGCCGCTGCCGGCATAGTCGGCGGCGATGCGCACCAGGCGTACGGACTTGCCCTGCAATGCCGTTTCGATCTGCTGGCGCAAATCGGGCTGCGGTTCGTCAAGGGTGACCCGTACTTCCAGCCAGGGCTGGCGCTGGGTATCGGCGAGCAGGTCAATATCTGGCAGTGCGGCCAGGTGGGTGAGGATTTCAGCCAGTGGCAGCGGGCCAATGCGTTGCAGGTTGACGGCGCGGGGAATCAACAGCGGCTCAACGCTGACCAGGGTTTCGCCTTTGAGGGTGACATCGAGGATCTGGTGCTGGTAGCCAATTTCCGAGAAGGACAACGGGATCGGCGAGCCGCAATAGCGGATGCGTTCTTCGCTGTTGACCCGCTGCGGCTTGTGTAAATGGCCCAAGGCCACATAGCTGATATCGGGGCCGAAGAGGCTGGCGGGCAGGGCTTCGGCATTGCCGATGATCAGGCTGCGCTCGGAGTCTTCGCTGACCGAGCCGCCCGCCATATGGGCATGGCTGATGGCGATCAGGGCCTGGCCCGGCTTGCGTTTGGCGTTGGCGGCTGCGATCAGCCATTCATGCACCTGGCCGATGCCGCGCAGGTAGTCATCGCCCAGGTGGGCGCCGGTGACTTCGGCGGGGCGCAAAAACGGCAGGGCCAGGCACCAGGCGGCAATTTTGCCCTTGGCATCGGGCAAGGGGATCAGCAGGCGTTCGGCATCGAGCTGGCCGTCGTCGAGCCACAGCACCCGGCCCAGGGCATGGGTGCGCAGACGACGCATCAAGGGAGCGGGCAGTTCGATCCGCGAGCCGGAGTCGTGGTTGCCGGCAATCATCACGATGGTCAGTTTGGGCTGTTGCTCATGGGCGCTGACGATAAAGTCGTAGAGCCGCTCCTGGGCTTTGACCGGCGGGTTGACGGTGTCGAAGATATCACCGGCGATCAGCAACACATCGGGCTTGTGTTCTGCCAGCCGGGCCAGTAGCCAGGTGAGAAAACAGGCGTGTTCGAAGTCGCGGTCCTGGCCGTGGAGGTTTTGCCCCAGGTGCCAGTCGGAAGTGTGAAACAGGCGCATGACAGAATCCGTTTTCAAAGGTGCAGGCAGCCCGTTCGCACAGGCGGTTCAGGGGCTGCCTTGAATTTATTTGGGGTAAAGCGGCGGCAGGCTGCTCGGCTCGGCGTTGTCTTGCTGCTCGCGCTCGGCGGCAGGAATGCTGCGGATGGCCTTCCACAGTTCTTCGCCTTGCCAGTGCTGGCCGGTTTCGCTGTAGAGCGCCCCATTGAGGCCGTCGAGGGCATCGGACAGTAATACAAAACGAGCGGCCATGTCGGCCAGGGTTTCCGGCTGTTGCCGCGCCCAGGCATCCAGGGCCTGGCGGGTGGCTTGCGGGTCGTTGGCCAGGCTCGCGC
>NZ_WIWL01000040.1:0-2013 GCF_009600105.1 Pseudomonas sp. FSL R10-0056 | reverse complement strand
TCAGCTGTCACCGGTAGAGTTTGAAAAGCGTTACGCAGCGAGCCTGGAGAGTGTCTAGGAAACCCGGGGCGATTCACAGAGCTTCTAAGGCCTCTAAGATCAACGGCTCGCCAGCCTCAGTCATTCCCAGAATTGTCCTCTTCATCAATACCCGCCCTCTCAGTAGTCAAATCAGTATAGCGGTTGCCCACCGGCAGTCAGCCTCGACCCAGAGCTGTCGCTGGCCAAAGACAGTTATCGGTCACTTGCATGCTTCCTTGCGCTGTAACCTGCCAGTCAGCTCGCGGTATTTACCACGTGTAAGCACGAGTCACATCGGTAACTGGGCGAAGGCTTCTGACAGAAACCGGGACACTTTGCGCTCAGCATGGGAGAGGGTTAGCTGATTGGCACCGCTATCAACAAGCCCCTCTAAACCTTGGATTTGCTCTCGCAAAACCTTGAGATCAGAGCCAGGCTAAGAGCGCAATTGAGAGCCCGCACAGAGCGGGCTTTTGTAGAGAAGTTTCGTTTGTTACCGGTTGAATCGTTCGACCAATGAGTACTGGGTCGTCGCTGTTTGAGTTAATTCTTTGCTGAGCTCTGCCGAGCTTCTTGCTTGTTGAGATGTTTGATCTGCAAGATTTGCGATGGTCGTAATGTTGCGACTAATCTCCTCTGCAACGGCAGTTTGCTCTTCAGTCGCTGCGGCGATCTGGGTGGTCATATCAGTAATGTGAGCTACCGCATCACTAATACCGACCAATGCCTTGTCAGCTTCTAGTACCCAGGCGACTCCTTCTTCAGCTTGGCGATGTCCATTCTCCATGGTTTTAACAGCACTATTTGACGAGGTTTGCAGCTTGGAGATCAGGCTATGAATTTGAATAGTTGACTGAGTGGTGCGTTGTGCCAACTGACGCACCTCGTCTGCAACCACAGCAAAGCCTCGGCCCATATCTCCAGCACGTGCAGCTTCGATCGCGGCATTCAAAGCAAGCAAGTTGGTTTGATCGGCAATACCTTTAATGACATCGACAACCGTTCCGATTTCATTGCTGTCTTTAGCTAACTGTGCAACCGCTTGGCCAGTCTCTCCGACAACGATCGAGAGGCGTTGGATGGCCTCTCGGGTATCTCGAGCTACATCACGGCCCCGTCCTGTTAGCTCATTGGCTTCTTGAGTAGCGCTAGCGGTTCTCTGAACGTGGGTTGCGACCTCCTGCGTGGTCGCAGCCATCTGACTAACTGCAGCTGACACTTGCTCAGTCTCGACTCGCTGACGTTCAAGTCCGCGCGAGCTATCTGAGGCAAGGTTATCCGACCTTTCAGCCAGACCAGTGAGCTGCTCTGCGGTGTCTTGCAAACGAGTAAGGCAAGTCTTGAGCCTCGATGTCTGGCTCACAAATGCGGTTTCAAGCCGCGCCTGTGGGCCGCGCTCATCGCTATACATCTGTGCAATTAACTGATCCGAGGTTGTGGGGTCAGCCATTTTCAACAGATGCAGCGCCCCTTGATTTTTCTGACGCGAAACAATCAGCCCGAAGAGAACAGATATTAATACCGCCAAGGTTAATGCCAGAGAAGTACTGAAAAATACTCCCCCTAAGGAGCCCACTAGCCCCATAGCCAAAAGTGGTAGCCAGTCCATGAGGATAGGTTTCCATTTGTCACTGCTGGGGATAGCCGACTTGCCTAGGTTTAGGCGATTGTAAAGGTTCTCTGCGCGTCGAATTTGATCGGTCGTAGGCTTAACCCTGACCGATTCATAACCAATTACCTGGCTGCCCTCGAAAATTGGAGTGACATAAGCATTCACCCAGTAATGGTCGCCACTGCTAGTTCGGTTCTTTACGATACCCATCCAAGGCTGGCCCTGTTTGAGAGCGCCCCACATATGAGCAAATATGGCAGAGGGGACATCGGGATGTCGGACGATATTTTGGGGCGCGCCTATTAGGGAATCTCCGAACAAGCCTTCAGTTATGCGAGAATCCCCGTAACACCTGATCCGAGCCGCCCATGAGCCAGATG
>NZ_WIWL01000039.1:0-2117 GCF_009600105.1 Pseudomonas sp. FSL R10-0056 | reverse complement strand
TCCCTACCCGGCACCACGGCCCATGCCACCTCCGCCACGGCCCATGCCACCTCCGCCACGGCCCTTGCCTGCGCCACCACCACCGGACAACTGGTATCACCCGTGGGCAGCCGCCGCCGTGGTGGGTGCAACCACGGCCACGGCAATAGCCATCGGCTCGCAAGTCACCAGCGTGCCTGCGGACTGCGTATCGGTCGTGGCCAACAATGTGGCGTATCAACACTGCGGACCAACCTGGTATCAGCCCCGCTATGTGGGTGGCAACGTGCAGTTTGTGGTGGTCCCCGCCCCCTGGTAATCGTGCTCAAGCAAGGAATGCTTTATGACAGCGCTCAACGATCTGAATGCCCTGCAAGCCAGCATCGCCGAAGCGGTATTGGGCCAGGACGAGGTTATCCGCCAGATCATCGTCGGCTTGCTGGCCAACGGTCATCTGCTCCTCGAAAGCCTGCCGGGTTTGGCCAAGACCCGCACCGTCAAGGCGTTGGCCAGGCACCTGGAGGCGCAGATGAGCCGTATCCAGTTCACCCCTGACCTGCTGCCATCGGACATCACCGGCGCCGAGGTGCTGCACCAGGTGGACGGCCAGAACCTGATCCGTTTTCAACCCGGGCCTTTGTTCGGCAACCTGATCCTGGCCGACGAAATCAACCGCGCCCCGGCCAAGGTGCAGGCGGCCCTGCTTGAAGCCATGGAAGAACGGCAGATCACCGTCGCCGGCAACAGCCACCCGCTGCCCACACTGTTTATGGTGCTGGCTACGTAAAACCCCATCGAACAGGAAGGTACCTACCCGCTGCCCGAGGCGCAGATGGACCGCTTTGTGATGAAAGTGCTGCTCGACTACCCAAGCCCGGCAGATGAATCCCGGGTGCTGCGCATGCTGCGCGCTGAAGAACAGGTGCAGCACGCCACGGCCGATACAGCCCCGCCGTTTACCCTGGGTCAGGAGGTGATTTTCGCGGCTCGCCGCGAAGTCGCCACAGTGGCCGTGTCCCCCGCCATCGATGCTTACCTGCCTGATGCACGCCCAACGGCAGGAGGCCGACGGCCTGGTATACGTCTCGCTTGCGCAACTGATGGCGCTGGAGTTCAAAGCGCGGGCGTTGAGTTTTGTCGCCCGCCAACCCCACGGCAGTATCCTCTCGGGCAACCATGCTTCGCGCTTGCGTGGCCGCGGCCTGAATTTTGACGAACTACGCCGCTATCAACCCGGTGACGACCTGCGCCACCTCGACTGGCGCGCCTCATTGCGCACTGGCAAGCCAGTGGTGCGTACCTTTACCGAAGAACGCGACCGCCCGGCCTTGATCGTGGTCGACCAGCGCATGTCGATGTTTTTTGGCTCCAGCCGCAGCTTCAAATCCGCCACCGCTGCCGAACTGGGTGCACTGGCCGCATGGATGGTGTTCAACGCCGGTGACCGGGTGGGCGCCCTGGTATTCAACGATCAACGCATCGACAGTATTGCCCCGCTGCGCAGCCGCAAACGGGTGGAGGCGTTGTGCAGCAAAATTGCCCGGCAAAACCAGGAACTCAATGCCACTCAACCGGACTGCGAAGACGCCGACCAACTGGACAAGGTCCTGCAACATTGCCTGGCCATCGCCGGTCACGACCACCTGATTTGCCTGATCAGCGATTTCGCCGGGGCCGGGCCGCACACCCTGCAGTTGCTGCGCCAACTGGCAGTGCACAACGATGTCATCGCCATGCAGGTTTACGACCCATTGGCGCTGGACCTGCCCGACACCGGGCGCTTGCTGGTTACCCAGGGCCAGTTGCAAGTGGAGCTGGCGGTAGAGCACGCACACGTACGCCAGCCGCTGGGCAACTTCCTCAGCGGGCGCTTCAAGGACATCGCCAGCCTGCTGCGCCGCAGCCAGGTGCCGCTGATGATGTTCAGCACCGCGCAGGATACTCACAGCCAGCTGCGGATCGAACTGGGCAAACTGGGCGGGGCGCGGCCATGAGCAGTCCTATCCCCAGCATTGACCAACTGCAAACCCTGGCCCTGCCTGCACCCGTCAGCTACCTGCCGCAGACCTGGGGCTGGTGGGCCTTGCTTGGGGTTGTGCTGACCGGCCTGGCGGTCTGGGCGGCACGCGCCTGCTGGC
>NZ_WIWL01000038.1:0-2124 GCF_009600105.1 Pseudomonas sp. FSL R10-0056 | reverse complement strand
AGGTGCTGTTATGGGGGTGGCGCGGCAGGACGCCGCGCCAGCCGCGATGGGCCATGGATGGCCCGTCGCGGCGTGCCCCCATAACAGTGCCGGAGAGAGGGAACCGGGGAGCCTTGGCGAGTCGGCCGTATGGTAGGGCGAGGACTTTTTGGTTCCTTTTTGGTCCTTCAAAAAGGGACTCGCCGTAAGGGCGAAACCGATACTTCAGTTAACCGCAGATGCCGGATATGTACCCGATGTACCGCTTAAACCGCCACAGCGGCTAAAGCGGCTACAGGTTTGGCGCATCGCTCCCACAGGAGTAAGAGCTCAACTGATGATCCAGCTCAAGAGCCACAGCCCCAGCACCAGCCAGATCACACCGCCGATGATCGAGGCGCGGATAAAGGCGCGCACGGCGTTGTACAAAAACAACAGGCCGATGATCAACACCGCAATGCTGATGATCGAGGTGTCCATGCCCAACGCCCGGGCCATGCCGTCGACAAAGTTGCTGCCTGCCTCAGTGATGGTGCCGAACAGGCCGTTCAGGGTCTCGACGATAAAACGCACCAGCGTGCCCAGCCACAGGCCAAGATTTCCAATAAAACTTTCGACGTGCATGGTCAGGTTCCGATGAGTAAGGTGGCCACTGTGCCAGATATACACATTAGGCATCCATTCATGGTGCAAGTTGCGTAGCGAGTGAGTTTGAGTGGGGCCAGGGATCAAAAAATTACTGGGTTGGACGGCTGGCGGCCTGCTGGCGCTGTGTACGTTGCTGTGGCTGGCTGACAGGATCTGGCCGCTGCCGTTGCCCAAGGATGACCAGGCCCGCGTTGTCCTGGCCGAAGACGGCACGCCACTGTGGCGCTTTGCCGATGCCAACGGTGTGTGGCGCTACCCGGTGCATGTCGAAGACGTGTCGCCGCTGTACCTGGATGCCTTGCTGACCTACGAGGACCGCTGGTTC
Source organism: Pseudomonas sp. FSL R10-0056 (assembly GCF_009600105.1). Classification (NCBI taxonomy): domain Bacteria; kingdom Pseudomonadati; phylum Pseudomonadota; class Gammaproteobacteria; order Pseudomonadales; family Pseudomonadaceae; genus Pseudomonas; species Pseudomonas sp. FSL R10-0056. The sequence continues at coordinate 1,172 of NZ_WIWL01000038.1, read as the reverse complement.
TTTCAACACCCCGGGGTCAACCCGCTGGCGCTGGGCCGTGCGGCCTGGCAAAACCTTAGCGGCGGGCGGGTGTTATCAGGCGGTAGCACGTTGTCGATGCAGGTTGCACGCCTGCTCGATCCGCATGAGCGGACGTTGCCTGGCAAATTGCGTCAGCTATGGCGCACCGCTCAGCTGGAATGGCATCTGAGCAAGCCGCAGATTCTTGAGCTGTACCTCAATCGCGCGCCATTTGGCGGTACCCTGCAGGGTGTTGCTGCGGCCAGTTGGGCTTATCTGGGCAAGTCGCCGCAGCAGCTCACCCGTTCCGAGGCAGCCCTGCTCGCCGTGTTGCCACAAGCGCCGAGCCGCTTGCGCCCCGACCGTCACCCGCAACGCGCACAAGTGGCTCGGGACAAGGTGCTGCGTCGCCTGGCCGAGTACCGGGTGTGGCCACAGCCGGCGGTGGATGAAGCTCTGGAGGAGCCGCTGCTGCTGGCACCGCGCCTTGAACCGAGCCTTGCACCCTTGCTGGCGCGACGCCTTAACCGCCCCGGCAGCCCGCCACTGATCCGTACCATGATCGACGCCAGTTTGCAGCGTCGCCTCGAAGACTTGCTGCTGGGCTGGCGCGCCCGTTTGCCCGATCACACCTCGGCGGCCATTGTGGTGGTCGAAACCGAAAACATGGCCGTACGCGCCTATCTGGGGTCGGTGGACATCAACGATGCACGCCGCTTTGGCCATGTCGACATGATCACCGCCATGCGCTCGCCGGGCTCGACCCTCAAGCCGTTTTTGTACGGCATGGCCATGGATGCTGGGCTGATTCACTCTGAATCGCTGCTGCAGGATGTGCCGCGGCGTTATGGCGACTATCGTCCGGGCAACTTCTCCATGGGTTTCAGCGGGCCGGTATCGGCCAGTGCCGCGCTGGTCACTTCGCTCAACTTGCCCGCCGTACAACTGCTTGAAGCCTATGGGCCCAAGCGTTTTGCCGCCGATATGCGCAACGGTGGCGTGCCCTTGAGTTTGCCAGCACTGGCCGAGCCCAATCTGGCGCTGATTCTGGGCGGCGCCGGCAGCCGTCTGGAAGATCTGGTCAGCGGTTACAGCGCCCTGGCACGTGAAGGGCGCAGCGCCAACCTGCGGCTGCAACCCGACGACGAACTGCGCGAGCGGCGCATGCTGTC
>NZ_WIWL01000037.1:0-2125 GCF_009600105.1 Pseudomonas sp. FSL R10-0056 | reverse complement strand
CATAGGCCTCACTGCCATCGGGGGCCTGCACCGCCAGCCAGCCGTCGCCGGACACGGCCACATCCAGGTCGCGGCCGGTCTCGACCAGGGCACCTTGGCTGAAATCGGTGGCAGGGCGCTCGGTCAAGGCAAAGGCACGCGCCGGAAAGCTGTCACCAAACACCGGCATCGAGCGGGCCTGTTCCAGGTCACGCTGAAACCCGTTGGTCGAGATGTTCGCCAGATTGTTGGCATGCGCCTTCTGCGCCAGTGCGTTCTGACTGGCGCCGGTCATTGCCACATAAAGGTACTTGTCCACAGTCTTTCCTCTGTCTGACGGACGCTTGCCGCCCACCGCTGTACTGAAGAGGTCATTGCAATTTGCGCACCAACTTTATTTTGACGCGCTGCGGCGCGGGTTTGCGCAGGGATGGGGGAAGATTCGGTGCGAGGAGACGGCGGGGTTCTGCCGGTTGCGGCAAGGTCTGGCCTGGGTAGTGGCCGTCGAGGGCCCTCACCCCAAGCTGATTTCTGGCGTTGCGAAGATCTGCTTTTGCCTTTGGTTCCCTCTCCCTCCAGGACAGGGTTGCCACCTTTTGCAGCACCAACCACCAGGCCAACCCGGGTAGCGACTTCATCCAAAACGGATTCGGGGGCGTAGATGTTCGCAGGCATGTGTAACCTCATTTCTGATGAGGCTGGGCGGCGCCCGATAAGTTTCAAAAATGATGGCAAGAGGCAAAATAAACCCGTTTTAGGCGGGGATTTACAGGTTTTTTTACGAAATCAAAAAGGGGATTTCGGTAAACAGGCTTTACTGAACGGACTCAAAAAAGCCCAGACGGGCTGGGCTTTTCAAGCCTAACCATTGAGTAGATTCAGGCCAGCTTGAATTTACTCAAGGTTGCTTTGACCTCAGCTCTCAAACCAGCTTCATCTAGCTCACTTTTTCTGCGATCTAGATCAGGGTTGTAGCAGTCTGCCAGGATGAAAATGGTCGATGCACATTCAGAGACGTTTGCATTGTCGTCCTTGAGTTTGTTTGCATCTCGCTCTGCGCTCCACTTAGCGATATATGGATCGGCAAAAGCATTTGCAGACAAGCCGCCGTCAGCGAATTTCTTGGCAAGCTGGATAAGCTCAAGACTCATTGCAGAACTCCTTTCTCAATGTAGTTTTTAAATTGTGGGGTAGCTGGGTCAAGCTTCCAACCCGACACAAATTTACCATCGCCACCAATGATAACGACATTGTTTGTTCTTTTGTTGAAAAAAACAGTTGAGTCTGTTTCTCGCTGATATGTCCCATGGGGAGAGGTATCGACATCAGCAAGATGCTCATTAACAGCATCCCTGAACTTGCTCAGCGTCTCGATGTTTTTACGGGTATCAGTTACCCCAAAACTACTAGCATGCTTGAACTTTTTATCCAATTGTTTGCGTGAGAATTTTCCGGAATCTAGCGATTCGCTGAAAACCGCATAAATTGGAGGCAGACCCGAACCGGCTGGAAAGCAATAGATACAGTCGTGAATATCTAGCTGATCCACTGCCGGTAGTTCTTCCGCCTTAATCTCAAGTGGAGTGAGAGTCACACCAGTGTATACCGGCACGGCCACAGGTTTAGCTGGAGTAGAAGTCGAACTGTTGCCTGGAGTCGCAATAGGAAAGACCAGCGTGCGAGACGGGGTATCAGCCGTGGTGAACGTATAGGCGTTCAGGCTGGCGTTAAATGTTAATGCCCGAACAGGCACCTTCGCAGATACACCACCGCTGGATGTGGTCGCTACAACGGAGTACTTATGCTGCTCCCCGTAGACCCGGTACGGCACATCAACACTGCCTCCGGAAGAAGCAACAGCCAACAAGTTCACAGGAAGGCTAGGCGCAATAGATTTAGCGGGAACCGTCATCATCGTTGACGGATGGAGGTCACCGTTGCCCAGTTGAGGTGAATACACCAACAGCCCAATACCGACGCCAGTTACACGGTCTAAAGCTACACTGCCAATTCCCTTCAATGCTTGGATACCAGCTTGAAGGGCTGCATCGAGAGTCATTTTAGAGCCAGCTGTTTGAATCGCCCCTAGTTTCGTAGACACCTCCAAGCCTTAAAATGAGGCCCATTAGGAGGTGCCATGAGCAAC
>NZ_WIWL01000036.1:0-2147 GCF_009600105.1 Pseudomonas sp. FSL R10-0056 | reverse complement strand
GCGATGCAGGCACTGGGGTCTGTCAGGCAAACCGTGGCGATGCCATCGCGAGCAAGCCCGCTCCCACAATGTCACCGTAAATCCAGTGGGAGCTGGCTTGCCTGCGATGCAGATACTGGGGTCTGTCAGGCAAACCGTGGCGATGCCATCGCGAGCAAGCCCGCTCCCACAATGTCACCGTAAATCCAGTGGGAGCTGGCTTGCCTGCGATGCAGATACTGGGGTCTGTCAGGCAAACCGTGGCGATGCCATCGCGAGCAAGTCCGCTCCCACAAGAGCTGAGCAGCTTGTCCGACTAGTACACATCCCGCCGATAACGCCCTTGCTCGATCAGCCTCTCTACCGCTTCTGCCCCCAGCATGTCGATCAGCGCTTGATCCACACCCGCCGCCATTCCCTGCAAACTGCCACAGATATAAATCGCCGCGCCTTGGTCCAGCCATTGGCGTACCTGCTCGGCAGACTCGCGCAAGCGGTCCTGCACATACACCTTCTGCGCCTGATCCCGTGAAAACGCCAGATCCAGCCGCGCCAGATCGCCACTGGCCAACCAGCCCTGCAGCTCATCGCGGCAATAGAAGTCGTGCTCGGCATTACGCTCGCCAAAGAACAGCCAGTTGCGCTGCTGGCCCTGGGCAATCCGAGCCTTGAGCAAGCTGCGCAGCCCTGCCAGGCCGGTACCATTGCCGAGGAGAATCATTGGCACCGGTTCGGCCGGCAAATGAAAACCGCTGTTGCGGCGCACGCGCAGGCTGATCGCCGAGCCGACTGCGGCATGTTCGGTAAGCCAGCCCGAACCGATGCCCAGGCTGCCATCAGCATGCCGCTCCTGACGTACGATCAACTCCAGCAGACCGTCCTGCGGGATCGAGGCAATGGAGTATTCGCGCATGTTCAACGGGATCAGTGCGTCCACCAGTGCCTGGGCGTGCATGCCCACAAGATGGCCGCGATTTTCCGGCAGTTGTCGGCCAGCCAGGGCCTGAGCCAAAGTTTCCTGCAGGCCATCGAGTTGCACCGGAGTGTCAGCCGACAGGCCCAGCCCCTCCAGGAAGTGCTCAACCGCCCAGCTCGATTGCCGCGGCATCACTTCCACCAGATCACCGGCCTGCCACAGGCTGTTGGTGTCAGGCGCGCTGAGCCCCAGCAGGTACACCCCCGAGCCACTGCTGCCGGGGTTGAGCAGCTTGCGCTCAGTCAGGGGCCAGTTGTTGTAACCAGGCGCCTGCCAGTTGGCATTCGGCGTGCCTCCGGTCAGTTGGCTAAGCTGCTGTTGCCATTGATGCAGGGCCTCGGCATCGCCGCTGTCCACCTGCACCGGGCTGAACAACGCTTGGGCACCGCGCTCGCTCAGCCAGTGCTGGATCCGCGTGGCAAAACCGCAAAAGTGCGGGTATTGACGATCGCCCAGTGCCAGCACCGAGTACTTGAGGCGGTTCAGTCCCAGAGGCTGGCCGAGGATCTTGCGTTCAAAGCCCCGCGCGCTATCAGGCGCTTCGCCATCGCCAAAGGTGCTCACCACAAACAGCGCGTTGCTGGCCTGTTGTAAATCGTTTTCGCTCAGGGCGGCCAAGGGCTGCACCCGTACCGGCAATCCGGCGGCTTGCAATTGCCCGGCGGTCTGCCAGGCCAGTTGCTCGGCAAAGCCGCTCTGGCTGGCAAAACCGATCAGCCAGGACGGCGTATCGCTGCTCGTAGCGGCAAAACCCTGGCGTGCCTGCTTGATCTGACGCTTTTTACGTCGACGGTCCAGATACAGCAACCAGCCGGTAATAAAGAACAGCGGCATGGTCAGGCTGGCTACGGTCACCAGCACGCGCCCGGTAATGCCCCAGTAACTGCCTGTGTGCAGCGCGTAAATGCTGGTCAGCAATTGTGCCTTGTAGGACTTGTCGTCATAACGATCGACTTTTTTGACGGCACCGGTGGCCGGGTCGAGCACAATCTGGTTGAACGCGCGCTCATGGGGTGAGGTGTTCAATAGGTAGAACACCGTGGCAGGCTGGCCGGCCACTGGCGGCATACGCACGTTGTACATGCTCAACTCAGGCCCGGCGGTTTTCTGGATGCTGGCCCAAATGGCATCGTAATCGGCGACCGGAGCTGGCCCGGCTGGCCCGGCTGGCCCGCCCTGACCACGGGGGCCG
>NZ_WIWL01000035.1:0-2244 GCF_009600105.1 Pseudomonas sp. FSL R10-0056 | reverse complement strand
CGGTAGTTCAGTCGGTTAGAATACCGGCCTGTCACGCCGGGGGTCGCGGGTTCGAGTCCCGTCCGCTGCGCCATATTTGCTTCAGGGCCCTTGAACTCCCTGAAGCTAAAAAAAAAGCGACCCCAGGGTCGCTTTTTTTGTGCCCGGGATTTGACTCGGGATGCTGCAAGATGCCTGCGATGGAGGCGGTGAGGGGCTTCTGATGGATCGCGCTGATGCTATCGCGAGCAAGCCCGCTCCCACAGGTTCGGCGCAGTTTCACGGGGATGAGCCAATCAAACCCACGCAAAAAACACCACTTGATGCACAATACGCCCCGTACCGTTCTCTTCAGGATTTTCAATGCTTATGTCATTTCCCGTGCGTGCCGTGGTAGTCGCTCTCGTGCTGACTGGCCTGGCAGGTTGCTCGTCGAAGAAAACTGCCATCTATGAGCATGAAAACTTCGATGACTCCGGTACGTTCTCGCGCAATTACCCTGTGACCGACAAGACAGCCTGCGAATCAGCGCGGCGCGCCTTGCTTAGCCAGGGCTATATCATCACCAGCAATGACCCGAAAATGATCAGCGGCCACAAGAGCTTCCAGCAAACCGGCGAAAGCCATCTGGAGATCAGCTTCAACATTGTGTGTGCCGACGATGGCGGTTCTGAGCATCACGCCACCATGTTTGCCAATGCGCTGCAGGACCGTTACGCACTGAAGAAAGTCAACAACTCTGCCAGTCTGGGTGTCGGTGTGCTGGGTTCGGTGTCGATGCCGATTGGTTCAACCGATGATTCGATGGTCAAAGTCGCCAGCGAGACGGTGTCTTCGGCGCAGTTCTATGACCGTTTTTTTGGCCTGGTCGAAGTCTTCCTGCCCAAGCCCAAGGAAGTCGTGAAAGCGGTAAAGGCGCCGCAAAAAGCCAAGCCTGATCTGGGCGTGCCTGAGCCTGCGCCAGTGCCGACTGAAGTGATTGTGCCTGCACCCGAGCCGGTTATTGTGCCCGAACCAGTTGTGGCGCCTGCCAGCGAGCCTGTGCTGCTGCCCCCGGCCGCAGCCGAACCTGTTCTACCTGTGCTGGAGGCCCCGGTAACGGTACCTGCAGTGGTGGCGCCAGTCACGCCTGTGGTCGAGCCTGTGACCGAGCCTGCCATCACCCCCGTACCTGCCGCCGTAGAGCCTTCTCCCGTTCAATAACTGTGCAGTAAATCTCAAAAGCTCTGCTACGTTTAACGATGAGTATTGACAGTGCCCGCGAAGGTGTCATTTTTCCTTCATGCGGGCACTTTATGCTCAGGCATGACTTAAACAAACAGACTGAAAAGGGATGCTGTATGGACGACTATCAGGAAGAGCTGCTTGAATACCAGGCCTTTGAACTGGACCCGCTGGAACCTGCCGACGATGCGACCGAGCTTTGAGCCCGGTGCAGCATCAGGCAGTCTGGCGCTGACGCCGTCGGTATTCTCCCGGCGTCTGCGCATTCCAGCGCTTGAAGGCCCGCTGAAACGCCTCGGCTGAGGCAAACCCCAATAAATAAGCGATTTCGCCGAAGGCCAGCTCCGTATCACGGATATAGGTCATGGCGAGGTCGCGTCGTGTGTCATTGAGAATGGCGCGAAACTGCGTGCCTTCTTCGGCCAGCTTGCGGCGCAGGGTCCAGGTCGGCAGCTTGAGGCGTGTCGCCACTTCTTCAAGGTCGGGCTCGCGACCGCCATTGAGCAAAGGCCCCAGCAATTGCGTGATGCGTTCGCGCAGGCTGCGGGTGCGGGTCAATTGCTCCAGTTCCCGTTCACACAATTGCAGCAGATAGGCCCAGGTGCTGGGGCAGTGCTGCGGGTTGCGCAGGTCGAGGGTGGCGTGATTGAGGCGCAGCTGGTTGGTGTCGGCGCGAAAGTGGATCATGGCGCTGTCCAGCTCGCCGTAGCGCTGCGCGTAATCCGGTTCGCTGAATTCGATATCGATCTGCTCGCAGCTCAAGGGCCGGGCTGCAACCGCGGACAGGTGCTGCAACCAGCCGGCAATGATCGAGTCCACCACAAAGCGGTTATAGGCGTTGTACGGGCTGATGGAGTAAAACCGCAGCCAGGCACCCTGGGCGTCTTCGTGCAGGCTTGACTGCCCGCGGTAGTTGGAGCCGTACAAGGGTTCGAAGCGTATCAGGGTGCGGGCCGCTTCGCGCACTGTGGGTGCCTGGGCTGCGGTGACGCCTGCCAGGCCCACCTGGCCCAGACGGCTGAGCTGGCCCATACGCAGGCC
>NZ_WIWL01000034.1:0-2253 GCF_009600105.1 Pseudomonas sp. FSL R10-0056 | reverse complement strand
GTGTTGCGGTCCTGGCCACCGGCATGTTCCCGGCGGCCCGCACGGCGCAGCGCCAGTCCAGTGGCCTCAACGCGGCAGCGCTGGACCCTTGGGATGTCCAGGCTTTGCGTGCGCTGCCGGTGGATGCCCGGGTACTGATTATCGGCTCGGGGCTGACCATGGTGGATGCCCTTGAGTCCCTGAACCAGGCGGGACACCGAGGGCCGATCGAGGTTTTTTCCCGGCATGGCCTGTTGCCCCATGTGCGACGCCAGCCACCGGTATGGGAAGATTTTCTCAGCCTGGCCCCGGACCTTCGCAGTCCTTTGCAGCTGCTGCGTGAACTGCGCCGCCAATGTGCCCTGGCCCAGTCCCTCGGGATCGACTGGCAGGCACCGCTGGACACCGTGCGGGTGCATATCGCCAGGCTCTGGAGTCAGGCCGATGATACCCAGCGCCGTCAGTTTGTACGCCATGTGCGGCCCTGGTGGGAGAGCCATCATCACCGTTCGCCGCCTCAGGGTGATGCCTTGTTGCAGCGTCTGCTCGAGGAAGGGCGGCTGACCATCCATGCGGCGTCGCTGCAAGGGGTTGATAGCTCAGGGCCACGGATCCGGCTGCGTTATCGCGGGCAATCCGAAGCGGTATGGATTGAGGGTGATGGCCTGATCAACTCCACCGGCATCGAGTACGACTGGCGCCGGGTGGATAAACCCTTGCCACGCCAGCTGTTGCAGCGCGGGTTGATACGGCCCGGCAATCTGGGGCTGGGCATTGCCGCCGATGCGGGCGGGGCGGTTTTGAATGCGCAGGCCGAGCCCGCACAGCGGTTGTTTGCGATGGGCCCGCCATTGCGCGGCATGTGGTGGGAAAGTACCGCGGTAACCGATGTTGCCTTGCAGGCCAAGGCATTGGCTGAGCGATTGGCGTCGCTGTAATACCCCCCCCCGACCCTCTCCCGCAGTCAGGGGGTTGGGGGGGCTTTTGTTTGAAATGACTTAATTGCCCTCAAAGCGAGCCGCCCGTTTTTCGATAAACGCCTGCATGCCTTCTTTTTGATCCCTGGAGGCAAACAGCAGTGCATTGGCTTTGCGCTCCAGCGCCAGGCCCGTTTCCAGTGGCCCGTCAACCCCGGCCAAAATCACTTCTTTGATCTGTTCTGCTGCCAGCGGCGGCATGGCGGCGATCAGCTGCGCCATCTCCAGGGCATAGGCCTGGACCTCGGCATCGTCGACAACGTTGCTCACCAGTCCCGAAATCCAGGCCTCTTCAGCGGTAATCGGCTGCCCGGTCAGGGCCATGCGCATCGCCTTGGCCTTGCCGACCGCCCGCACCAGCCGTTGAGTGCCGCCGATACCCGGCATGATGCCGATGCGAATTTCCGGCTGGCAAAATTTGGCGCTGCGCCCGGCCACGATGATGTCCGCCAGCATCGCCAGTTCGCAGCCACCGCCATAGGCATAGCCGCACACCGCCGCAATCACCGGCTTGGGGCAATGCTGGATGGGTGCCCACAGCCGTTCGGTATGACGCTGGTAAATATCGATCGGGCCGACTCCGGCCATGCTGTTGATATCGCCACCGGCGGCAAACACTTTGTCGCCACCGGTCAACAGGATGCAGCGCACGTTCGGGTTCTCGGCCAGCTCGGTGAAGTGACGCGACAGCAGCGCTTGCAGCTCAAGGCTCAGGGCGTTGGTGGCCTGGGGGCGGTTCAGACGCAGCAGGGCCACGCCCGGGCTCGGGAATTCAAGTAGTACCGGCGCGGCAGATGGATCTGTCATGGGGTTCCTCATTGACGGGGGCTGTCACCACAGCATGCGCTGGATTGTTGCGTTCACCCGGTCGTGATTCATCGTCCGTTCAGACGACGAGCAGCCCCCGGATTGCCCCTAGAGTGGCTCCATCAGTAGAAAAGGAGCATGTCATGGGTCAACTCTCAGGGCTGGATTACAGCGCCAAGGTGGTGCTGGTCACCGGCGGCACCAAAGGCATCGGCGCCGGAATCGCCCGCAGCTTTCTGCAAGCCGGGGCACGGGTGATCGTGTGTGGCAGGACAACCCCCGAGGTGTTGCCCCGGGCGGGGTCGGCACAGGCGGTGTTCATGGCCTGCGATGTGCGCGACCCGGACTCGCTCCAGGCACTGTTCGAAGGCATTCGCGCCGATTTCGGCCGCCTCGATGTGCTCATCAACAATGCCGGCGGCAGCCCGCCGGCCGATGCGGCCAGCGTCTCGCCGCGTTTTCACGAAAGCATTATCCGTCTCAACCTGAT
>NZ_WIWL01000033.1:0-95316 GCF_009600105.1 Pseudomonas sp. FSL R10-0056 | reverse complement strand
CTGCACAGGCTCGGCAACCGCTTCGACCACAGGCGGTACCGGTTGCACTGCCACCGGTGCCGGCGCGGCCAGCACTGGCTCGACAGGGGACGTGGCCGCCACGGTTGGGGCGGAATCAACTGTGGCCTGGCTGATCCCCACTGGCTTTAGCGGCTGAACCGGCGCATTGCCAGTGTCTGCCGGGCGGAAGGCCAGCATTCGCAGCAGGACCATTTCAAAGCCACCACGCGGATCTGGCGCCAGCGGCAAATCGCGCCGGCCAATCAGGCCCATCTGGTAATAAAATTGCACATCTTCGGCAGGCAACCCCTTGGCCAGGGCCAAGACGCGATCGCGGTCGCCGTGACCATTATCGACACCTTCAGGCAACGCCTGGGCAATGGCCACGCGATGGAAGACGTTGAGGATCTCGGACAGCACGCCATTCCAGTCCGGGCCCTGCTCGGACAGATGGCGAACGGCCTCGAGCATGGCCCTGGCATCACCTTCGATCAAGGCGTGCAACAGGTCGAACACCTGACCGTGATCCAGCGTACCGAGCATCGCCCGCACATCACCCGCCAGTACCTTGCCCTCACCGAAGGCAATGGCCTGATCGGTGAGGCTCATGGCATCACGCATCGAGCCATCGGCGGCGCGACCGAGCAGCCACAGCGCATCATCTTCAAACGGCACGTTTTCGACACTGAGAACGTGGGTCAAATGCTCGACCACGCGCTCGGGTGTCATGTTCTTCAGCGAAAACTGCAGGCAGCGCGACAGGATCGTGGCCGGCAATTTCTGCGGATCGGTGGTCGCGAGGATGAACTTGACGTAAGGCGGCGGCTCTTCAAGGGTCTTGAGCAGCGCATTGAACGAATGGCTGGAGAGCATGTGCACTTCGTCGATCAGGTAGACCTTGAAGCGCCCGCGGCTCGGCGCGTACTGCACGTTGTCGAGCAGTTCGCGGGTGTCCTCGACCTTGGTGCGGCTGGCGGCGTCGATTTCGATCAGGTCGACAAAGCGCCCCTCATCGATTTCACGGCACACGGAGCACTCGCCACAGGGAGTCGAGGTGATACCTGTTTCACAGTTCAGGCATTTGGCGATGATCCGCGCAATGGTGGTCTTGCCGACGCCACGGGTACCGGTGAAAAGGTAAGCGTGGTGCAGGCGCTGACTGTCCAGGGCATTGATCAGAGCCTTGAGCACATGGGTCTGGCCGACCATTTCGCGGAACGAGCGCGGACGCCATTTACGTGCAAGAACCTGATAACTCATTGATAACCGTCGCGTCAGAAAAGCGGAGGGGGCTAATGCTAGCGGAGCAAGGGCAAAATTGCATCCGATGCGCACGTTTAACTGCGCGCAGCCTTGGCATAGACCTTTTTACCCACGCACAGAAAATCATCGCCCGGTCTTTTGACCGTCGAACAAGGCTTGACTGCAAGATTTGGAGTTTGGTTCGAACCCGACAGAACTGCGGGTTTAAAATGGAGGCAACCCCACCAGCCACACCCCGGCACACAATGTTCCCGCTGTGGCTGCTTCCTTCCGGATCTGACCAGGTGGCATGCAAGCATGCTCGGGTAATCGTTGCAGCCCACAAGGGGTAAGGGTTTCAGGGTTTTGAGGTCACTTCCAATCACCCGTACCGACACACGGCACGGGCAGTCATAAATCTGGGGTGTAGCCAGCATTGTCACACTTAGCTGTAACACACGGGTGTCACACATGGCCTACCTGATACGTCGCGGAGCCTTCTACTACCTGAACCTCAGGCTTCCGAAGCACCTTTTCCCAAGGTGTAACACTTTACGTCTGAGTCTGAATCTCAGGTCTCGTCAACCTGCAACTTTTCTTGCTTCCTCCTTAGCCCAACGAATCCACAGCCACTTGCTTGAACACCCCCTAGCAGACCTTCAGACGCTCCGTACACTGTGTGTCGGGTGGCGAGACGCAACGCCAGCGCCAGCAATTCGATCTGTCGTACGGAGCCCCTCAGCCATTTCACCTAAGCAAGTCATCGACAGTCCTACCCTTGGCACCTTATCCAAGCGATACGTCGAGGAAGGTAAACGCGGAGGCACATGGCGAGAAGTAAGCACTCACGAAGTGGAACGCTCACTGCGAGACTTATTTGAGTTGATGGGCGATATGCCTATTGCTGCATTTGATGCGAATCAAGCACGCCTGCTTAAAGATCGCTTGAGCCGTTGCCCCCAATACTTCGGACTACGACCTGAGTTCAAAGGCAAGACGCTGCTACAGGTGGTTGAGTCTGGTAGCACCTACAAGACCGTCACAGCGGTTACGGTGAACAACCGACTGCGCAAACTCTCAGCATTTATGAACTGGTGCAAAACTAACGGGTACATCCAAGACAATCCCTTGACCGGACTCAAGATGATGACCGGCTCTGCAAAGGAAGCTCGCTTGTCATTTGAACAACATGACCTAACCACCCTTCTCGATCTGGATGCACTCAAAACTGAAGCTCGCAAACATCCTTGGCGCTACTGGATACCATTGCTGGGCCGCTACACCGGCGCAAGACTAGAGGAGTTGTGTCAGCTACGAGTCGATGACTTTGTTGAACAGCAAGGGATTCTCTGCATCCGCATAGATGACAGCAGCGAAGGTCAAAAGCTGAAGAATGCAAGCAGCCGACGCATGCTGCCAGTACACCCGCTTCTGGTTGGGTTGGGGTTACTGCGGCATGTTGAGTCAGCCAGAGCCAGTGGAGGCCATAGATTGTTCCCTGAACTTGAACCTGTAAGGGGAAAGCTGGGGCATGCCCCATCCAAGTGGTTTGGGAGGTACAAGGCTAAGCGCGGCATTGATGACAGCAAGAAGACATTCCACAGCTTCCGGCACACGCTCATCGATGACTTAAGGGATGCTGGCGTACAAGACTCGCTGATCAAAAGAATCGTTGGGCATGAAGACAGTGCCGTCACTTTTGGCGTTTATGGCAGCAGGACACCCTTGAAAGCAATGCAGGAAGCTCTTGAGCACATAAAATCTGACTAAAAAATTGTTGCATGGCACCGAAGACATGGGGGGGGGTACTCGACCCATCATAAGACTGCGACAGAGATCAGAAACTCTCAGCCCGACCACTGGACCGATAGCGCATCGCTAAGGGGCTTCTGATGTCTGCCGCGCGAAGAAGCTAAAGATATTTATTGACTTTGGTTTTCATATATGTATTGACATATCGAGATCGCCTTGATAGTATTAAAGTAAGTAGAGAGAACTTCACTTTCAGTGTTACCCCACTCTCTATCCATCTTGAATAGCCCACCTAAATCTGTGGGCTTTTTTTCGCCCGCAAGAAAACCTAGTCGCAAGTCAAACAATCACCTATCCAAAGGAGGACATCCCTATGCCCAATATTCACAATTGCAAGCAGTGCGGTATCTCGCTTGCCAACAAGTATGGTAACGCTCGCCACTGTAGTCACGCTTGTCGAAGTAAGACATGGCGACAATTGCAGACACGAACAATCTCTGTGAAATTGAAGCTGACAATCTCGCAGTTCGACATCCTCAAGAGGCAAGCTGAGAACCTCAACCTATTGATCAATCAACTGATCATCAACAGAGCGACGAGTGCTTCCGGCTGCGTGCATCCATGAACTTCATCGTTATCGACAAACAAAGCAACTTGATCAAAGGAACTGTCACAGCGCCAGCAGAACCAACTAAGAATACCAAGACACTCTTCATCAAGGCTGGCGAACTTACTTTATCGAAGTACTTCAAGCTAGCAACCAAGGCGCGAGCCAAGGGCCTCTTGGTAGATATTGGTGAGCTGGCGAAAGTCTCCCATAGCTTCCTTGATTCATTGATCCGAAACGATAAAAAACGCTGACCCCTAGCTAGGGTACAGGGTCGCACTCCCATCAACCTGAGAGGCCCGAGATAGAGCCATCAATATCACACTTTTTGGCTGACGTCAGCCTATACACCACCAACAGAAGGAAAACAAAAAATGAACTTTCAAGAACGCATGGCATGGGCCATCGAGCAAAACAAACATAGACAGACCACTCAAAGACAGGTACCAGTAACTCGCACTGCAATAAAGAAGACACCAACACCTGATGAGTATCGTACGACAACACTGCAACGAGTATTGACTAAAATGAGATTTAACAAGGAGCAAGCATGATGGCAAACCAACACAAGATTACAATTCAAGGTACAGCACCTAAGTACGATCCAAACCAGCTCACCCAACTGGTAGCAGAAGCCAAACACAAGTACAGCAATTCTCCGAAAAACTGTATCGTCGTTCGATCCGATATAGACAGAGAGTTCCTCCAGATAGTGGCTGACAAGCTAAATCAAGGTTATGCCTTGAGCCCGTATCCACTGAACCTTGGGCCCATCAACTTCAACTGCCACTTGATTAAGTCGCAGACTCATCAGGACTCCGACCTCGCCCAGCTTGAGGTTGATGTTAAGGCTGAGTATGTAGAGTTTCTGGAAGCCGAGCATGTTCGCTACAAAGACTTGCTGCTGGCCCAACTACTCCAGGCTGAAGAGCTGAAGGCAGCCAAGAAGGCTGAACAAGCTCAAGCGAAGTTGTTGGCAGAGCTACAGGCACAAGTGGCAGCAACTTTCACCCCACTCCAGATCCCTGAATAGATCAGGACACCCCTCAAGCCATGCGGAAAGCCCTCCAACGGCATCAATAATCAGTTGCATTATCATTAGAGCAGCAGTATGATCCGCCCTCGCATCAAAATGCGTACAGACATCTGAAGCCTCCCCCGCGACCACTACTCAAACAGTGCCTTGCAAGTTGGAGGTTTTTTTGTGTCCGAGATTTACCAAAACCAACCGGCAGAACCCGAGAGGATTGCCTATGAACTGAACTTGAAAAGGAGATATTCCAATGCCGTACGCACTCGCCTCAAATTTGACATCCGATGCAAACGACCACGCTTCAGACCTGCTATCTCCAGCAGAACTGAAAGCAATGAGTGTGCGCTTCGAAGCTAACGCTGCTCAATGGCTGACAGAGAATGCACCAACAGCCATAGCCACTACCACGACCATGCGCAAACCGAAGAGCGGGCTCGGACGCAAACCCAAGAGTATTGTTAATCCATTTTACGGCTTCGTCGGCTGCACAACGCACCTAGAGCGCTACCCAGTGTTTGCAATGGACATTATCGAAGGCATTGCACGACTTGATTGGCATGACCGAGATATCGATGTCGGCGGCAAGTCCATGCCATTGTCTGTGCGAAACCTTGTCTTGATTCTGGAGAGCCTTTCAATCGTAACCAACGAAGTCGTTGAAGATCTGCTGCAGCTGAGAGAAAGACATGCCAGACGTTACGTCAAAGCAATTGAACTAATCATGCCGTGGATGATGAAGAGTCGCCCTCAGGATCTCATCAACGAAATGGAGGGTATTGAACCCGAACCGGAAGCCAGCGAGTGGGATGATGGCGATAATTTACACAAACCCAGCGCTGAAGAACTGGCAAAACTCCATTACGACATGCGCACTTTCATCGAGCATAAGAGTGCTGAAGAATACAACAACCTGCATACTGCTGAACTTGCATGTGCCAAGATCAGCAATATGATTCCTTTGCCAGCACGCAAACAGCACCCCATGAAAGCAGAGGCACTGGGCTTACTGAACCAAGGAATAAATCTATCGGAAATCTCGCGACTGACTGGCGTACCCCGCAAAACCTTAAGGCAATGGCGAGACGCATCTCATAGTCAAAAGTTGGCTGCATAAATTGCAAGGGTGGAACCTATTTCGGCCGCATGTATCATAGAAGCATTTGATTCTGTTTTGATGACCAAAGGGCAGAAAAGCAGGATTGAATGTTGCACTACTCTTAAATTGGACATTTATGATTCTGCGTCTATGCAGAAAAACAACCTAAGTTACTATAAGTCTGTGTAGGCGAGCAAGTTCACCACCAACACAGAACAAACTGACACACCCTAAGACCAATAAAGAGTCAATACAAAACGAAAAGCTTCTCGCCTTTGATCTTGACTATATTCTGTGGGCACCCACAGGAAACAGCCTACACTGACAAACAAGTCAAGAGCCTTGAGGGTGTTATACCCTCTCTCCAAGATCAAGAGCCTTACTACATTCTTTGCATACGCAAAGGATAGGAATCAGTCACCTTGAGGTAACAAGGTAATAGTATGCTCTGTGGAAGCCACAGAAAGCTTGCCCTTGACGTAGACCTTGACGTAAGAAAAACCAAAACAGCCCTTGAGCTCTTACGCTGCTAGAGTCAATCTGTCGATACAGGACAGAAAGACTTTAAGCCCTGACTTGACTCTCAGTGCAGGCAAGGTCATGTGTGAAGCACACATAGTAGAGTCAAGAGCCAAAAGCTCTTTCGTTTTGTGTCGACTACTAACTGGTACGGCGTGGTGCCAGATACATCCAAGGTGATAGATTGTTTGCAGCCAGCACTGCAACAACAAGGGAGCGGTCTATACACTCCTTAATCTCAATCTGGAGTTGGAGCTTCTCCTGAGTCTGTACAACAACGATCAGTTGCAAGGCATGTCTGAGGCAGCGTATGTGCCAAAGCCTTCTCAGGGTTGACCACAGTGATGGTGGCATGAAGCTCACATAGATAAGTAACCACGCCAGCTTATCAGCATACTGCCTGTACCCTAGCCTACCCAGAAGCCGCCCATACGCAAGTACTTACCGTAAGCAGGGCTGAAAGCAGGTGAGCAATGACCCAGCTAACACCTCAAATTTCACGCAGAAGCGCCTCAAACACTGATTTTTACTGGGCTCCAGCTCCCCCGTGTCAGACAGACCCCTCCCAAACGAGATAAATGTCCGTGATCAATTACTGCCACCTTGGAAACTGGAGAAGAGCGCTCGATCAATCGAAAAGCAGAGACCGCACAATCTAACCAAGCTCTTTGGAAGCAGAGGGACGAAACGCTGGGCAGCTCAGAACAAGGGCCAAGTGGATGCCAACTGAGATACCGGGTAGATCCTGAGTGACCTGCACTACACACTGACCTGCACTACAGCAGAGCCTGCATTACACACCCCCCTTCATAGATAAACCGATCATCCTTAGTGTCAGGCAGCTTTATGCTGTTGCTCTTCAGACAGTGAGCGATAAGCGAAAAGCTCCTGATGCTTGCCGTCAACCCCCATACAGCCTCCTTGGCTATACGCCCGTCACAGCATTGGCAACCAGCCCTCCCTGAATCCAGCACCAGTAAATGATCGTCCCCCCCCCTCCGCATCTGGACTGTACCGCTTTGGGTATAGGCCCGCGAGCACAACTACAAGCCCCCTACAGATGACCCGGACTGTACCGATATAAATAGATTTACAACCCTATCGAGCACACATATAATCGATACACCCAAACGAGTACAGGCATCGCCATCATGTTTATCAGAGCTTACCTTCGCGCCAGCACGGACTCACAAGACGCCAGCCGTGCCAAGCAATCGCTAATCGACTTCGCTGCTGAGCATGACCACAAGATTGCCGCCTTTTACATTGAGAATGAGTCAGGCAGTAAGTTGGATCGCCCTGAGCTGTTCCGGCTGCTAGAAGACAGCCACGAAGGTGACGTGCTGCTGATTGAGGGTGTGGATCGCTTGTCTCGCTTATCCCAAGAAGACTGGGCTAGCCTCAAGGCCACCATTGCCGCCAAGAAGGTGACAGTTGTATCGCTCGATCTCTCCACTAGCCATGCAGCTTTGAATGCCACAGACGGCATGGATGACTTCACAAAAGGGATGATCACCGCTGTCAACGGGATGCTGCTCGATATGCTGGCTGTAGTAGCTCGCAAGGACTACGAGGATCGCCGTCGCCGCCAAGAACAAGGCATTGAGAGAGAAAAGACCAAGGACAAGTCGCTGGACAAGGCAGATAGAACTTACAAAGGCCGACAGGTGGATCAGGAGCTACACGCTCGGATTAAGGCATGTCTGGCATCAGGCAACAGCCTTCGTAAGACAGCAACAATTGTTGGGTGTGCTTTGAGTACAGTACAGCGTGCCATGAAAGAGGCAGTGTAAGGACACAGTACCCATTCAAACTCGATAGCATCGAAGCAATGGGTAGCCAAGATTAGATGCCGAACGTCGCTCACGCGGTCATGTAGCGCAGGTAACAACCGATATTGCTCGACATATCCGATGAGCAGCAGTTACGGGGGATTTGGGGAAAACTGTCCCATTCGGACAGCCTGTATCGGTGCGGGGGTCAAGCGTGTCAGCTATAGCTGTGGATTTACCAACTGACAACCATAAAGAAAGATGAGAAGTGCTAACTGGACTTCCAGGGGGGGGGTAAGGAGGTACTGAAAAAGACGCCTTGAAAAGAGGTGCTCAAACCATGGCTCAGCTTGAGAGCTTGACACGTACTGGTATCAGCATCTTTTTCGCTCTGAGTATTTCCTCAACTTAGAGCCTGTGTCAAACGCTCGAAAATCAGAAGGCCATCATTCGATTCCATATTGACATCATAGGCGCGGCTCACCTATAGTTAAGTCAATAACCATAAAGTCGATAGGGATATCTGCAATGAAAAAGCGCTCCTTTCTGCTCCCCTTAGCTACTCTGGCTGCAGCTGTAGCTACTGAACAGGCTTCCGCTCTAACTACTTATGAAGTTTTCGAGCCCAGCTCTCAAGCGAAGAACACATTCCAAGCAGAAGCCCAAAGCGAGAACCTTTCGGTTCGTAGTGGCAACGATCTGTTCGCCTTTGTTCTAAAGCGCGGGGACCAAGGGCAGATGATGGCTTATCACAGCTCCCATAGCTCCCACTCTTCGCACAGCTCTCACCGCTCCCACTATTCGGGTCGATAATGGATTTCTCTCATAAGCTCGTTTTTGATGAGAGGTTTTATGATGTGCAAGTTTTGCAGAAAGCTGCATATCGATCGATCAATAGCCTAACGGTTGATATCACCCACGATGGGGAGATGTTTGTCTGCGCCTTGTCATCCAACATTAGCGTGGACGAGAAGTCCTTTCTGTCTGCAATCCAAGAGTTCAAGAAGGATGTGCTCGATTATCAGCTTCGCCATCAACTAGCAGCTGAAACACAACCGATCAAGAACCTGATACTCGGGCTGACCTTCTCAAAAACCGGACTGATTAGTGAGTAAATTCCAAAAGCTGGAGTTCTACGCGCAGCAACGGCCATACGACTTGCTGCCCTTTAAGTTCGACCGTCTAAATGACGACGAATACGTCATTACCAACATGGCAGGCGAATTTCATGTCATACCAGCACCATCGCTTGAGCCGATCATCAGCAAGACGCTTCCGCTCACATCAGAGCTGATCCCGACACTTCGATCCAAACACTTCATTCGCTTTGCCAATGAGCAAGCACCACTTCAGCTTTTGGCACTAAAAATTCGTACGCGATTGTCCAGGCTGGCCGAGTTCACTAATCTGCATATTTTTGTAGTGACACTTCGATGTGACCATAGCTGTCCGTATTGCCAAGTTTCAAGGCAGTCTGAGAGCAAAGGCGAATTCGATATGACCACAGAAATGGCAGACAAGTCTCTGGATTTCGTCTTTAAGTCTCCCAATCCCGCCATTAAAATCGAATTCCAGGGTGGTGAGCCGCTACTTAACTTCGAAATGGTGAGATACGTTGTTCTTGAGGCCAAAAAACGTAATATCAAAGAAAGTCGAGATCTACAGTTCGTCATCGCGACAACGCTTTCACTTCTGACCGATGACATGCTCAACTTCTGCAAGCAGCACAGCATCGTTCTTTCATCTTCGCTCGACGGGCCATTGGATCTGCATAATGCAAATCGCCCACGCCCGGGCCGGGATAGTCATCAACGCTTCGAGGAAGGCTTGAAAAAGGCCCGCGCAATCCTCGGCTATGACCAAGTGTCAGCCTTGATGACAACCACAGACAAAAGCCTTCCAAGAGCACGCGACATCATTGATGAATACTTGCGTCTGGGCTTTGATGGCATCTTCCTCCGCACACTTTCCCCTTACGGCTTTGCGATCAAGACCAAAAAGTTCATGTCGTACGACACTGAGCGCTGGCTGGAATTTTACAAAGAGGGCCTTGAGTACATCATTGAGCTAAACAAGTCTGGCATACAATTTGTAGAGCAATATTCTTCGCTCGTTCTTACAAAAATGTTGACCTCAGGTGACCCTGGATTCGTTGACCTGATGAACCCTTCAGGCGCTGGCATTGCAGCCATAGTATTCAACTACGACGGATCGGTCTACGCATCTGATGAAAGTCGCATGCTGGCCGAAATGGGAGATCATACGTTCCGTCTGGGTAGCATTCTTAAGAATTCATATGAGGAGATCATCCTCTCTGATCAGCTTCTAGATGCACTGGAAAACTCTTTCACTCTAAGCGCTCCAATGTGCTCTGACTGTGCATTTGAACCCTACTGTGGCGCGGAGCCTGTCTACCATCACGCCATTCACAAAGACGTTGTAGCGAGAAAACCTGAGTCCTCTTTCTGCAAGCGAAATATGGCGATATTCAAGCATCTCATTGAGCTGATGAGAAGCGATGAGCAAACAAAGCGTATTTTTATGGGCTGGGCCAACCGATGCTGAAACTTGGCGGAAAGATTATCCGCATCCATGCGGTTGATGTTCATAGGGAGCTTACTCTGCTCAAGGTGTCGACCAGCCGAAATTTGCCAGAAGTCTTGCGACGGGAAAAAGCATACTTGGTTTCCGATCAGGAGATCCCCCAAGGATTCGCGCACTACCTTCTGTTTGAAAAACATCAGCAGTTGGTTGAAGTATTGCCTTTCAATTCAGATTACTCGCTTCTACCGAATGACTATGACTACATCGGTGATGATGACATCATCCGGCTTTCAGCAGATCGCCAGAGCATTAGCGTGCTGTTTCGAGCATCGTCGCCGCACAACAGCATCCTAGTCACCGAGCAATGTAACCATTACTGCCTTATGTGCTCACAACCACCTAAGGCAGCTGATGACTCATGGATACTTGACGAAATCGAGAGTCTGATTCCGCTTATTCCAAAAGACACCCGAGAGCTGGGGTTTACTGGGGGCGAGCCGACAACTGCCCGGGAGCGATTCCTTAAGATCATAAGCCTGACAAAAAGTTATCTGCCTAGAACCGCAATCCATATTCTCTCGAATGGGCGTAGCTTCAAAGACCCTGTGTTCGCTGAGAAGTACGCGCGAATTGAATTGCCCGATGCAATGATCGGAATCCCTATCTATTCAGACGACCCGACGCTGCATGACTACATAGTCCAAGCCCATGGCGCGTTCGATGAGTCCATTCAGGGTATACTCAATCTGAAGCGCTTTGGTCAGAAGGTTGAGATCCGAGTCGTCATTCACAAACTATCGGTGCAGCGTCTCCCTGAACTGTGTGAGTTCATAGCGCGTAATCTGCTGTTTGTTGACCATGTGGCACTGATGGGCCTGGAGATGATGGGTTTCACAAGAGCTAATCTTGATGAGCTGTGGATCGACCCGATTGAGTACAGAGACACGCTCAGTAAATCGGTTGGAATTCTAGCCAAATACGGCATGAACATCTCGGTCTACAATCATCAGCTTTGCTTGGTGAATCCGGATATTCTGCCCTACTACCGCAAGTCAATCAGCGACTGGAAGAATGAGTACGCGCCTGAGTGCCGGAGCTGCACAAAACAGCTAGAGTGCGGTGGCTTTTTCGCATCAGGTGTCAAATTCGGATACAGCAAGCACCTAACCCCATTCTGACTTTGGCACCCATAAGCAGCACACCGCCATCGCTGCAAACAGCGGTCTTATTCTCAGCATTTTCGCAGGATATGAATTCCCACTGAGAGGACCACTGGAGCACTCCCAAAGCCCTGCGCTACCTCCAGAAAAATTGAGTCCGGATAACGCTCTGGGTCACTGAGGGGGGGGGCTGAGACTTACAAAGGACTCCAGAAGGCTGGTGGTAACGCCGCCATCAGAGCAGCAATGGCTGAAGAAGGTGCATCATTCCGCAAGGTTGCAGAGAAGCTTGGAGTCGGTGTGAGTACAGTACAGCGAGCCATGAAAGAGGCAGTGTAAGGACACAGCACTCATAAAGACCCGATAAAGCCATAGCAATTGGCAGCCTAGGCTAGATGGCTAGTGTCGCTACACAAGCCTCTCAGGAGCTTTCGGGGGATTTTACAATCAAAATCGAGAATAGTTCTCACCCATAGTACGGGGCGCTTGACGCGCTACCTGTCGCACCGGATTTACCATCACCTGACTTACAAGGTACCGCCAGCAAGCACCAGCGGGATTATGCAGACAGCTCAGTGATAGGTGGTGCAGTTCAATCCGTAGGGGATGGGCGGCAATGCTCCCAAGGCAAAGGACTATTTTGCTCCGCTAACTGAACAGGACTGGAAGGAACGCTGCCGAGGGCATCAACCCCTGTAGACAAGCATTCGGTGATCGCTTGCTGATACCGCTCGAGCAATGGCGTTCGGAACGACCGCTTAACCGCATTGAGGCGAGCCTTTAATACCTCGCCATCTGGATGACCGCACGCCAGAAGCCTTCCTACCCGCCCCATAGCACGGTGATACATCGGCTCAAGGACAGCCCAGTCCGGCATCGACTCGCTCACCACTTCAAACTCCCTGACCGCTGAACGAATACGCTTTCGTTCCAACTTGGTTAGGCCCGGAGTGCTATTGAAGACGCTCAACCCTGTTACCGTGAGTGGCTGGTAAGTAGCGTCATCAGTCTTGATGCCCTGCCCACGAACCCGCATGTGGAGTTTTGTACGCTTCTGATGACACCCTTTAGCAGCCAACATCCCAGTGATGGTCGAAACAATGCCGGAAAGCTCGTTCGACGACGGTTCGCGGCTACAGGAGATAGTGATATCGTCAGCAAATCGAGAGTACTGAAAGCCTAGGGCCAAGAAGTTCTGCACGATCTTTGGTTCAACATCCCAGAAAACCAGGTTGGCGATATAGCCACTCGTGCTAGCACCTTGGGGCGCACTCCCGTCGCGCGTACAAATTGACGACAGCAGGGCCGCCACACTCGCCCCAAATCCGAACAGCCCGCGAAATACGTCGTCCACTTGGCTCTTCAATATGGACGGGTAGAAGTTACGGATATCTTGAAGGATGACGTACCGTGCTCCCGCATGCACAGTCGCATTGCTATGAATGCTCCGTGGGGACTGAAGGTCCCTTATTCCTCCGTGAAGATACGCAGGGAAGATAGCTTTGGATAACACGCGGTCAACGAGCTTTCGCTGAATCCGCTTGAGTGGCTCGTGAGCATCATAAGTATCCCGCTTCTTACCTTTCTTCTCTTGAGGTACATGGCGGTACATTCGGTCAGCACGGATCGCAAGGCGCTCGAGCAGACGTTCGCTTTCGCCCAGCGCCAAGGCTAATGCCTGGATACTGTGGATAGCCTTGAAAGGGTACGTAGGAGCGTCCATATTCCGATCCCTAAAATGAAGAAAGGCCGATACTAAGATCGGCCTTTCAGAATTCGAATGATGTGATTTGTTGCGTCATGAGAAAATAATCTCAAAGATGCTGCCTACAGCATCGCAGGCACCATTCCAGTACTCCAGCTTACGCTCCCATATCTCCAAAAACGCTTGGCGAATCAGAAGTCCCTCCACCGCTTGGCGGATTCGTTTCAACCGACTGCTTCTGCATTTTTTGCTATGAGAACTTTCACTATCAACTGTAACGCGGGTGTCTTGGATATTGTGCTTTTTCAGAATAGTCCGCGGACGGACTGCTTTCTTCTTACGCATGGTTGTAGCTCCTTCGCCGACGAAATTACCGCCGCCAAAGCATTCCGGGCCGAATGGAACTTCCAAGACACCACTACAAACCACAGTTCTGCTTCTTGATATTGATTTATCAATATCGAGAAGCCGTCGCCGCCACAAACTTCAACTCGCCACCGTAGAAATCATCCGTCAGCACATGCCAACTGCGTGAACCAAATCGCTTTACGTCAACGAGGGACACTTCGCTAACGCTTAGAGCAAACGTTAACGCCGAATACTTCGCTGACGCGCGGCTCGAGCACAGAACACGCATAGGAGGACCTAGGGGGCTGAGTCGTTGCGGAGAGGTAGCTTTGAAGAACACCAAAGCCGGTCAGTTTCCCGACCACCAACTGCAAGCCCAGAGAATATTCACCATGTTTAAAGAGCACCTGGACGGTACGCCCAGCGACTCTTTTATACCCCACGCCTGACCTCATGGCAATCAAATATGTCGATGTGCCACTAAGGAATGAGGAGAGCGCGAAAAAGCCTCCACTTACCTCAAATCACCTTAGGATACGCATAAAACATTGCGCCCTGAACGGCAACGATGGCGAGAGTAAAATGGTCAAGGTAAGATCGACAGCACAGTGCACCACTTAGGTGTACCTAAACGCTGTTACACTTCGAAATTTTTGACGCGAAAATCCTTGTAGAATCAAGGACTTAGAGAATGGAGGCAACCCCACCAGCCACACCCCGGCACACAATGTTCCCGCTGTGGCTGCTTCCTTCCGGATCTGACCAGGTTCACGGGTAATCGTTGCGGGGGGACCGATAGGGTCACCATAACAACATCCGCTTAGCAGCGAACGGCGCCATTGTACCTGTCTGAGAAAAACTTACAACCGCTGCGGCAAGAATAAAAAAATGAATGGGCTCAAGCACTTGGATTCGGGTTGAAACACCGCCTCGCAACCCGGCACAGGTCATTTGTGGGAGCGGGCTTGCTCGCGATGGCTTCTGCGCGGCTCAACTGAGACACCGCGTCGCCTGCATCGCGAGCAAGCCCGCTGCCACAGCCATTACGGAATCGAAATACCCTGTTCGCTCAAAAACGCGACAAAGGCTTCTTCATCCAGCACCTTGAGCCCCAGCTCGTTGGCCTTGGCCAGCTTGGAGCCTGCTCCCGGCCCCGCTACGACGCAATGGGTCTTGCCCGACACCGAGCCCGAAACCTTGGCCCCCAGACTTTCCAGCTTGTCCTTGGCCACATCGCGACTCATTAATTCCAGCGAGCCGGTCAACACCCAGGTCTGGCCTGCCAGCGGCAAACCTTCCACGGCCTTTTTCTCGCTGTGCCAGTGCATGCCGAAATCACGCAGTTGCGCTTCGATTGCCAGCGCCATACGGGCATTTTCAGGGTTATCGAAGAACTCGCGTACCGCCTTGGCCTGTTTTTCCGGCAAGGCCTGGCGCATATCGAGCCAGTCTGCATTGATCACCCCTTCAAGGGAGCCAAACCTGTCGGCCAGTTTTTGCGCCCCGCCCGGCCCCACCGAAGGAATATGCAACTTGTCGATCAACCCGCCCAAGGTTGTGCTGGCGGCAAACTCGGCACCCAGCTCACCTTGATCCTGCAACTCAAGACCACGCTCCAGCAGTTGATCAATCACCTGCTGGTTGTGTGCGTCACTGAAGAAACTATGAATCTCGTGCGCCACTTCCAGGCCCACGTCCGGCAGGTAGGTAAGCACTTGCGGCAACGCCCGCTGCACACGCTCCAGGGAGGCCAATGAACGCGCCAGCACCTTGGCAGTCTCTTCGCCCACATCAGGAATGCCCAATGCGTAGATAAAACGCGCCAACGTCGGACGCTTGCTGTCGGCGATGGCCTGCAGCAAGTTCTTGCTCGACAGCTCGGCAAAGCCTTCGAGATCGACGATCTGCTCGAACTGCAGGGTATAGAGGTCTGCCGGCGAACTCACCAGGCCCTCATCGACCAACTGCTCGACACTTTTTTCCCCCAGGCCTTCAATGTCCATCGCCCGGCGCGAAACAAAATGAATGATCGCCTGTTTAAGCTGGGCACCACAGGCCAGCCGGCCGACACAGCGGTACACCGCACCTTCGCTGACGGTTTCACGGCCCTTGCTGCGCTTGATCAGCTGCGTGCGCTCAACGTGGGAGCCGCACACCGGACAGCTTTCAGGGATCTGCACCGGCCGGGCATCTTCAGGGCGACGCTCCAGCACCACCTGCACAACCTGCGGGATAACATCACCAGCACGGCGAATAATCACGGTATCGCCAATCATCAGGCCCAGCCGCGCCACTTCATCCATATTGTGCAGGGTGGCATTGGATACGGTCACCCCGGCCACCTTGACCGGTTTGAGACGCGCCACGGGCGTTACTGCACCGGTGCGTCCGACCTGAAACTCAACATCCAGCAACTCGGTCAGTTCCTCCATGGCCGGAAACTTGTGCGCGATGGCCCAGCGCGGCTCACGCGCACGAAAGCCCAGCTCGCGCTGCGACGCCAGGCTGTTGACCTTGAACACCACTCCGTCGATCTCGTAGGGCAAGGAAGCACGACGCTCACCGATATCACGGTAATAGTCCAGGCACTCGGCAATTCCCTTTGCCAGCTTCAGCTCATGACTGATGGGCATGCCCCATTGCTGCAATTGTTTGAGGTTGCCAATATGGGTGTCCGAAAACTCTTCAGAGACCTGCCCCAGACCGTAGCAGCAAAATTCCAGCGGGCGGCTGGCCGTGATCTTCGAATCCAGCTGACGCAAGCTGCCCGCCGCTGCGTTGCGCGGATTGGCAAAGGTCTTGCCGCCAGCAGCCAGCTGAGACTCATTAAGACGCTCAAAGCCGGCCTTGGACATAAACACTTCGCCACGCACTTCCAGCACCGCTGGCCAGCCGCTGCCATGCAGCTTGAGCGGAATATTGCGCACGGTGCGTACGTTGACGCTGATGTCTTCACCGGTAGTGCCATCACCCCGCGTGGCACCACGCACCAGGCTGCCATCCCGGTACAACAAGCTGACTGCCAGCCCGTCCAGCTTGGGCTCACAGCTGTATTCAACTTCAGCGCCGCCACCAAACAGATCGCCCGCGGGCAGATCCAGGCCCTCGCTGACACGGCGATCGAATTCGCGCATATCGGTTTCATCGAATGCGTTACCCAGGCTCAGCATGGGCACTTCGTGACGCACTTGAGTAAAGGCAGACAAGGCTGCGCTGCCAACGCGCTGAGTGGGCGAGTCGGCGGTCACCAGCTCAGGATGTTCGGCCTCCAGGGCCTTCAGCTCGCGGAACAGGCGATCGTACTCGGCGTCCGGAATGCTTGGCTCGTCGAGTACATGGTAGCGGTAATTATGCTGATCCAGTTCAGCGCGCAGCTCTAGAATGCGGGTATTGGCGGCGGTCATGGGGTGTTCTCTCACAAAGCAAAAGAGCAGCCGAGGCTGCTCCTTGTGTTATTCATGCTGCATGTGGGTGGAGCAGGCAAGCCGCCCCCACATGTTCAGCGTTTTTGAGTCAGGGCACGGCGCTCGAATTCAACGATGCGCTGGCGGTAATGCTCGATAGTCTGGGCCGTCAACACACTGCGCTGGTCATCTTTAAGCTCACCATTGAGCTCCTGGGACAGCTTGCGTGCAGCGGCAACCATCACATCAAAAGCCTGCTTGGGATGGCGCGGGCCGGGCAAACCAAGGAAAAAGCTGACAGCTGGCGTACTGAACAGGTCAATATCATCCAGGTCGAATACACCCGGTTTCACCGCATTGGCCATGGAGAACAGCACTTCGCCATTACCGGCCATGCTTTCGTGGCGATGGAAAATATCCATCTCGCCAAAACGCAAACCGCTTTCGAGGATGTTCTGCAACAGTGCCGGACCTTTGAAGCCTGCCGGGTCACGGCTGATCACGCTGATCACCAGCACTTCTTCGGCGGCCTGCTGCGGTGCAGGCTCCTTGACTTCAACGTCCGCTACGCTCGGCTTGGCACGACCACGCGCCGGCTTGACTGGCGCTACATGATCATCATCACGGGCGCTGATGCTCGGGCCTTCATCCAGTTCAAGATCAAGGTTCAGGTCACCCTGGCTCGGCTCACCGCCACGCTTGCCGCGCTTGGCACCTTTGTCCCGTGCAGGCATGCTGACCGATGGCAAGTCGTGCTCATCAAGTTGCGGCTCTTTATGGGTTGGCGTATCCAGCACCCGTGACGGGCCCAACAACTCAGGGCTGTGCTCGTCGTCAGGGGCATTGGAAAAACTGCGATCAAGTCGAAACTTGAGCTTGCCTTTGCCACCACGCATGCGGCGCCAGCCATCAAAAAGAATACCGGCGATTACCACTATGCCGATGACTATCAGCCATTCGCGCAGACCGATTTCCATGTAATCCCTTGCCCCTAAAAAATGATTCTATGAAGAAGAGCCTAAAGCCCTTTAAAACGTGGCGCCAACTCTATGTTCTGAATGGCGTTTTACCCACGTACAAAAAAATTAGACATTAAATTAACACGACCAAAGATAACTTTACACCGTCTGTCGCATTGAGCTAGGCCCATGCTGCCTTCGACCTACACGTCATATCGGTCAAATGCTTGAAATTTTTCTTACAAGAAGAAAAAAATCGTCCTACATGCTTATAGCTCAAGCATCGACCATTGCCATTGCCTCCTCAACATCAACCGCTACAAGACGTGAACAGCCCGGCTCATGCATCGTCACCCCCATCAACTGATCCGCCATCTCCATGGCGATCTTGTTGTGAGTGATATAGATAAATTGCACGGTCTGCGACATCTCCTTTACCAAGCGTGCATAGCGGCCTACGTTAGCGTCATCAAGCGGTGCATCGACTTCGTCGAGCATGCAAAACGGCGCCGGGTTGAGCTTGAAAATGGCAAAAACCAGCGCCAGGGCCGTCAAGGCTTTCTCGCCACCGGACAGCAAATGGATCGTGCTGTTCTTTTTGCCCGGCGGACGCGCCATGATGGTCACCCCTGTATCGAGTAGATCTTCGCCCGTCAGTTCCAAATAAGCGCTGCCGCCACCGAAAACTTTTGGGAAAAGTGCCTGTAATCCACCATTTATCTGATCAAAGGTGTCCTTGAAGCGGCTGCGGGTCTCTTTGTCGATCTTGCGGATGACGTTTTCCAGGGTATCGAGTGCCTCGACCAGATCGGCATCCTGAGCATCCAGATAGCGCTTGCGCTCCGACTGCTGCTGATACTCATCAATGGCTGCAAGGTTGATCGCGCCCAGGCGCTGAATTCGCGCAGCGATACGCTCCAGTTCTTCTTCGGCCTGCTGCTCGTTGACCTCGGCATCGAGGGTGGCCAGCACCCCGTGCAGGTCATAGCCATCGGCCAGCAACTGATCCTGCAACGCAGTACGACGCACGCTCAAGGCCTGCCACTCCATGCGCTGCTGTTCGAGCTGGCCACGAATCAATTGCGATTGTTGCTCAGCCTGATTGCGGCGTTTTTCGGCATCGCGCAATTCGCGATCGGCATCTTCGAGCGCGGTCTGGGCAATCTTGAGTTCTTCATCCACGCTCAGGCGCTTGTCGAGCAACTCTTCAAGCTTGAGGCGCAACTCTTCCAGCGGCGCTTCGCCCTCCTCCAGATTGAGGGTCAGCTGTTCGCGCTTTTCAGCCAGGCGCTCGGCCTGCATTTCCAGGCGCTCAAGAGCCTGGCGGGTGGAATCATGCTGCGCCTTGAGCGACCCCAGGCGGACAGCCAACTGGTGGGCGTGGTCTTTATGTTGTCGAGCATCCTGACGCACCCGGTCCAACTGCTCGCGCAGACTGTCGCGACGGGCCAGCAACAGCTCGCGCTGCCCGGTATCTGTGGCCATGGCATCCAGGGCATCCTGCAACAGCAGGCGCGCCTCCCCTACCTGCTCATGCTCCAGGGCGCGCTGCTCACCCAACTCGGCCAGTTCTTCGTCCAGACGGCGGCGGCGCAAGGTTAATTGCTCGACCTTGGCCTTGCTGGCGGAGAGCTTGGCCTTGATCTCACCCTGGTGGCGAGCTTCATCCTGCAAGCGACGGCGAAGCTGCTCACGAGAGTCTTCCTGCATACGCTGTTGCTCACGCATGCTTTGTAGTTGTTCCTCCAGGGCCGCCAGGGTGGCTTCACGCTCTTCGCACTCAAGCCCCAGGCGCTGGATTTCCTGGCCCCGGGCCAGCACCCCGCTTTCGGCTTCACTGGCGCGGCGCACCCGCAGGAAGTTGCGCCCGACCCAATAGCCATCACGGCTGATCAGGCTCTGGCCCTCGGCCAGTTGAGCACGCAAGGCCAGTGCCTGCTCCAGTGTTTCGACCGGTTTGACCTGGCCCAGCCACGGCGCCAGATCAAAATCGGCCGTGACCTTGTCCAGCAGGCTGCCCGCCAAGCGAGGGGCCTGCCCTGCATCACTGAACAGGCGCAAATCACCCTGGGCAAACCCTGCCAGATCCAGCAGGGCAAAATCCTCGACCAGTACGGCCTGCAAATCAGCCCCCAACACGGTCTCTACCGCCAGCTCCCAGCCAGCCTCTACGCGCAGGCCTTCTGCCAGTCGTGGCTGCTCGGCAAGCTGCTGATCGCGCAACCATTCGCCAGTACCGGTACCCGGATCAAGCGCAGCCTGCTGCAAGGCCTCCAGCGATGCCAGACGACCGTTGAGGCGCTGCAGCTCGCCCTGGGCCTGCTGCTGGTTCTGCGTGGCCTGTTGCAAGTCGTGACGCACTTGCTCGAGCTGCTCGACCAGTTGCTGCTCACTGGCCTGCAGCTCTTCGTGGGCCATTTCGCTGCTGGCCAGTTGCTCACTGAGCTCCAGAATGGCCGCATCTTCAGGGTCTGCGGCCAGCAAGACACGCTCTTCAGCCAGGCGGCGCTGACGTTCCGCCACGCGCTCCATACTGGTTTCCAGCTGCTGGATACGGGCTTGCAGCACTTCAGACTGGCGCTGCGGCTCGGCCGAGCGAAGGTTGAAAATGTCCCACTGTTCCTGCCAGCCATGCATGGTCTGCTCGGCCACTTCCAGAGTAGCGGCAGCCTCTTCGGCGGCCGCGCTGGTCAGTTCCTGCTCGGGCTCAAGCATGTGCAGCTCTTCAGCCAGAGTCGCCAGCAAGGTGCGGTCATGCCCCAGATGGGATTCGGTTTCCAGGCGCGAGCGCTCGGCTTCGCGCAGGTCATCCTGCAACTGGCGCAAACGTTGCTGGCCATGCTGAATGCTCTGCTCGACCCGGGCAATATCGCCCCCTACCGAATAGAAGCGCCCCTGCACCAGATTGAAGCGCTCTGACAGATCATGGTGCCCGTCACGCAGGCGTTCGATGCTGGCATCGGCATTGCGCTGCTCGGCCACCAGGGCTTCGAAACTGACTTCCTGATTACCGATGACCACTTCGCGCTGCCCCACCTGCTCATTCAGGGCCTGCCAGCGCAGAGCCGACAGCCGGGCCTTGAGCTGACGCTCTTCGGCCTTGTATTCCTGATATTTCTCGGCGGCCTGGGCCTGGCGGTGCAAACGCTCCAGCTGACGCCCCAGCTCATCGCGCAGGTCAGTCAGACGGGCAAGGTTTTCGTGGGTACGGCGGATACGGTTTTCAGTCTCGCGGCGGCGCTCCTTGTACTTGGAAATGCCCGCCGCCTCTTCGATAAAGTTGCGCAGATCTTCAGGCTTGGACTCGATCAGCTTGGAGATCATGCCCTGCTCGATGATCGAGTAGCTGCGCGGCCCCAGCCCAGTACCGAGGAAGATATCGGTAATGTCACGACGACGGCACTTGGTACCATTGAGGTAATAGGTAGTCTGGCTGTCGCGGGTGACTTTGCGGCGGATCGATATCTCGGCATAGGCCGCATACTCGCCCAGCAGCGTGCCGTCGGAGTTGTCGAAGACCAGTTCGATACTGGCCTGGCTCACCGGCTTGCGCGTGGTGGAGCCGTTGAAGATAACGTCGGTCATCGACTCGCCGCGCAGGTTCTTGGCCGAGCTTTCGCCCATGACCCAGCGCACGGCATCGATGATATTGGACTTGCCACAGCCGTTGGGGCCTACCACCGCCGCCATATTGCTTGGAAAGGTAACGGTTGTCGGGTCAACGAAGGACTTGAAGCCGGCCAGCTTGATACAGGTCAGGCGCACGCTCAGGCAACCGTCAATGCAGACAGCACCAGGGCACAACTGCGCTGGGCATAGCTGCTCAGCACCACGCGAATCTGCGCCAGGTCACGCGCCAGCACGGCGTCGAGCAACTGCGCAAACAACGCCAGGAACTCGCTCATTTCCGCCTTGCGCTGGTCCAGTGCCAGGTAATAGGCACGGCTCATGGCCGGGTGCAGGTTCTCGACGGTTTCCTGCAAATAGGGGTTGTCGGCGAACGGGTACGCCGCACGCATCACATTGAAGCTGTCTTCAACGAAGGTGCTGATGTCCTGGCGTTCGTAGCTGGCGGCCAGGCGCTGCTGGATCTGCAAGAACGGCCCCAGGTCGGCCGGAACTGCCCAGCGCTGGGCTACGGCATTGCCGAGCAGGATGTACATTTCGCTCATCAGCGTGCACAGGCTCTGCACCTTGTGCGCCGTAAGCTCGGTCACATGGGCGCCACGACGCGGCAGGATGGCGATCAGGTGCCGACGCTCAAGGATCAACAATGCTTCGCGCACAGAGCCGCGACTGACATTCAGCGCCAGCGTCACTTTCTGTTCCTGAATGCGTTCCCCAGGCTTTAACTCGCCGCGAATGATGCGTTCGGCGAGGTGGTGAGCGATTTGCTCGGCGAGGCTGTCCGGCGCCTTGAACGTCATGTTTTACCTTCAAAATCTTTGATCAGTGCAGGCGGTGCAGTGTAACGCACTTGATATGCCCTCGCGCAGAGCCTCAGGGGCTGAATATGGCACGAAACCCGCAAATAAATCCCCCGGTTATCAATCACAGGGATTACCGATCGCTATTTCTTGACCCGCAGGTCAGCTTTAGCTAAATTCAGTGCATCCCGCGTTACAACAATAATGATTATGCGAGGCCTTCCGTGATCCAGTTCCTACTCAACCAGACGCTGCGCACCGAGCACACGCTCGACCCGAATTTGACCGTGCTCAATTACCTGCGTGAACACCTGCACAAGCCTGGTACCAAAGAAGGATGCGCCAGCGGCGACTGCGGGGCCTGTACCGTGGTTGTCGGCGAACTTCACACCGACGCTGAAGGCCTTGAACGGCTGCGCTATCGCAGCCTCAATTCGTGCCTGACCTTTGTCTCGGCTTTGCACGGCAAGCAACTGATCAGCATCGAAGACCTCAAGCACCAGGGGCAGTTGCACAGCGTGCAGCGGGCGATGGTCGACTGCCACGGCTCACAGTGCGGGTTTTGCACGCCGGGATTTGTGATGTCACTGTTCGCCCTGCAAAAAAACAGCACGGGCCAGCCTGATGGCCATCAGGCTCATGAAGCCCTGGCGGGAAACCTCTGTCGCTGCACCGGCTACCGCCCTATTCTGGCGGCTGCCGAACAGGCTTGCAGCGGGCAACAACAGGATCAGTTCGATACACACCAGAGCGCGACCATTGCCTTGCTCAAGACCATCACCCCGACTCAAACCGGCGAACTGAACAGCGGCGACAAGCGCTGCCTGCTGCCCATGACCATCAGCGACCTGGCCCAGCTGTACGAATCCCAACCCCAGGCCCGCCTGCTGGCCGGCGGTACCGACCTGGCGCTTGAGGTGACCCAGTTTCATCGCCCGCTGCCGGTCATGATCTACGTCGGCAACGTGGCCGAAATGAAGCACATCGAGCGCTTTGATGACCGTATTGAAATCGGCGCGGCGGTGTCGCTGACAGACGCCTACGGCACGCTCAAGGCCGAGTACCCGGACTTCGGCGAATTGCTGCAACGCTTCGCCTCCCTGCAAATCCGCAATCAGGGCACCCTGGGCGGCAACATCGGCAATGCCTCGCCCATTGGCGACTCGCCACCGCTGCTGATTGCCCTCGGCGCACAACTGGTACTGCGCAAAGGGCAAACCCTGCGCACCCTGGCGATCGAGGATTACTTTATCGACTACCGGGTGACGGCACGCCAGGAAGGCGAATTTATCGAAAAAATCATCATCCCTCGCGCCGACCCCAGCCATGCATTTCGCGCCTATAAAATCTCCAAGCGCCTGGATGACGACATCAGCGCCGTGTGCGCAGCGTTCAACCTGCACATCGAAAACGGCGTGGTGATCGACGCCCGCATAGCCTTCGGCGGCATGGCAGGCACGCCCAAACGCGCCAGCGCCTGCGAGGCGGTCTTGCACAACGCGCCCTGGAACAACGCAACGGTGGAGCGAGCCTGCAACGCCTTGTCGCAGGATTTCAGCCCGCTCTCGGACTTTCGCGCCAGCAAGGAATACCGTCTGCTGAGTGCACAAAACCTGCTACGCAAATACTTTATCGAACTGCAAACGCCACATCTCGAGACGCGGGTAACAGCTTATGTCTAACCATCACAAGGTTGCCCCAACCCAGGCCGAGCTGGCCGCCCTCTTCCAGCAGGACTTGAAAACCGGTGTGGGTCGCAGCGTCAAGCATGACAGTGCCGAAAAACATGTCAGCGGCGAAGCGCAGTACATCGATGACCGCCTGGAATTCCCCAACCAGTTGCACCTTTTCGCACGCCTGTCCGACCGCGCCCACGCCAGAATCCTGCGTGTCGACACCACGCCCTGCTACGCCTTCGCAGGCGTGCGCCTGGTGATCACCCACGAAGATATCCCCGGTCTGAAGGACATTGGCCCGCTACTGCCCGGCGATCCGCTGCTGGCCATCGACAAGGTGGAGTTTGTCGGCCAGCCCGTACTGGCAGTGGCCGCTTGCGACCTGGACACCGCGCGCAAGGCGGCAATGGCTGCCATTATCGAATACGAAGACCTGGAGCCGGTGCTGGACGTGGTTCAGGCCCTGCGCCAGAAGCACTTTGTGCTCGATACCCACACCCATCAACGCGGCGACTCTGCCGGCGCACTGGCCGGGGCCGAACATCGCCTGCAGGGCAGCCTGCATATTGGCGGGCAGGAGCACTTTTACCTCGAGACCCAGATCTCATCGGTGATGCCTACCGAAGACGGCGGGATGATCGTTTACTGCTCCACGCAGAACCCTACCGAAGTGCAGAAGCTGGTGGCAGAAGTCCTTGATGTTTCAATGAACAAGATCGTTGTCGATATGCGCCGCATGGGCGGCGGTTTTGGCGGCAAGGAGACCCAGGCCGCCAGCCCCGCTTGCCTGTGCGCCGTGGTGGCACGCCTCACCGGGCAACCGACCAAGATGCGCCTGCCGCGGGTCGAAGACATGCTGATGACCGGCAAGCGCCACCCGTTTTATATCGAATATGACGTCGGTTTCGACGCCAGCGGCCGTTTGCAGGGCATCCAGCTGGACCTGGCGGGCAACTGCGGCTGTTCCCCGGACTTGTCCAACTCCATTGTCGACCGCGCCATGTTCCACGCCGACAACGCCTATTATCTGGGCGACGCGACGATCAATGGTTATCGCTGTAAAACCAACACGGCTTCCAACACCGCCTATCGCGGCTTTGGTGGCCCGCAAGGCATGGTCGCCATCGAAGAGGTCATGGACCGTATCGCCCGCCATTTGGGCCTCGACCCGCTGGCCGTACGCAAGGCCAATTACTACGGCAAAACCGAACGCAACGTGACCCACTACTACCAGACCGTGGAACACAACCTGCTGCAAGAAATGACCGCCGAGCTCGAGGCCAGCAGCGACTACGCCGGGCGGCGGGAGGCGATCAAAGCGTTCAATGCCGGCAGCCCGATCCTGAAAAAAGGCCTGGCGCTGACCCCGGTCAAGTTCGGTATTTCCTTTACCGCCAGCTTCCTCAACCAGGCCGGTGCGCTGATCCACATCTATACCGACGGCAGCATCCATCTCAACCACGGTGGCACCGAGATGGGCCAGGGCTTGAATATCAAGGTCGCGCAGGTAGTGGCAGAGGTGTTTCAGGTGGATATCAGCCGTGTGCAGATCACCGCCACCAACACTGACAAAGTGCCCAATACCTCGCCTACTGCAGCGTCCAGCGGATCTGATCTGAACGGCAAGGCTGCGCAGAACGCGGCAGAAATCATCAAGCAGCGCCTGGTGGAATTTGCCGCCGGCCAGTATCAGGTCGAGCAACAGGAAGTGGTTTTCCATAACGGACAGGTGCGGGTTGGCGAGCAGATCATCAGCTTTGAAGCACTGATCCAGCAGGCCTACTTCGGCCAGGTGTCGCTCTCAAGCACCGGCTACTACAAAACCCCGAAGATTTTTTACGACCGCAGCCAGGCTCGCGGTCGTCCGTTTTACTACTTTGCTTTTGGCGCAGCCTGTGCCGAGGTGATCGTCGACACGCTCACCGGCGAATACAAAATGCTGCGCACCGATATCCTCCACGATGTCGGCGCTTCGCTGAACCCGGCCATTGATATCGGCCAGATCGAGGGCGGCTATATCCAGGGGGCGGGCTGGCTGACCATGGAGGAACTGGTGTGGAATGCCAAGGGCAAGCTGATGACCAACGGCCCGGCCAGCTACAAGATCCCCGCGGTGGCAGACATGCCGCTGGACCTGCGCGTAACCCTGGTGGAAAACCGCAAGAACCCCGAAGACACCGTGTTCCACTCCAAGGCCGTGGGCGAACCGCCATTTATGCTCGGCATCGCCGCATGGTGTGCACTCAAGGACGCCGTGGCGAGCCTGGCCGACTACCGCGTGCAACCTGCGATTGACGCCCCGGCCACCCCGGAGCGGGTGCTGTGGGGTTGTGAGCAAATGCGCAAAAGCCTGTCGGGAGATCAGCATGAATAACTGGATCAGTGCCCTGGCCGAGTTGCAGCAGCAAGGCGAACCCTGCGTGCTGGTGACCATCATCGAAGAGCAAGGCTCTACCCCGCGCAATGCCGGTTCGAAGATGGTCATTTGTGCAGATAAAATCTTCGACACCATTGGTGGCGGTCATCTGGAGTACAAGGCAATGGAAATTGCCCGCCAGATGCTCAGCAGCGGCAAGCACGATACCCTTCTACAGCGCTTCAGCCTCGGCGCCAGCCTGGGCCAGTGTTGCGGAGGGGTGGCCGTGCTGCTGTTCGAACCGATGGGCAAGGTGCAGGCTCAGATTGCGGTGTTTGGCGCAGGGCACGTGGCCCGGGCCCTGGTACCCCTGCTCGCCAGCCTGCCGTGCCGGGTGCGCTGGATCGACTCGCGGGAGCAGGAATTCCCGACACTTATCCCCCAAGGCGTGGAAAAAATCGTTACCGACGAACCGGTAGATGAAGTCGATGCCCTGCCTGCGGGTTGCTACTGCATCGTCATGACGCATAATCACGCCCTGGACCTGGAGCTCAGCGCCGCCCTGCTTAAACGCAACGACTTTACTTACTTCGGCTTGATTGGTTCGAAAACCAAACGCGTGAAGTTCGAACATCGCCTGCGTGAGCGCGGTATCGACGCCTCACCTTTGCAGCGCATGCGTTGCCCGATGGGTTTGAGCGAAGTCAAAGGCAAATTGCCTGTTGAAATCGCGATCTCCATCGCCGGCGAAATCATCGCCACCTACAACACTCATTTCGGCCAGCACACTGCGAGCGCCGACAGCGCGTCATCTGAATCCATTAAACAATTGTTGCCGTCTTCACGACGCAGCCATGCCACACACTGAGAATTGCCATGACTTGTAAAGCCTATCGCGCCGCCATTTTGCACAGCATCGCCGACCCCGCCGAAGTCGGGATCGAAGCCTCCTATGAATATTTCGCAGACGGCTTGCTGGTGGTCGACAACGGCCAGATCAAGGCTGTTGGCCCGGCCAGCGAACTGCTTGGCACACTGGCCGCCGACGTTGCTGTGACCGAGTACAAAGACGCACTGATCACCCCCGGCTTTATCGATACCCATATCCATTTCCCGCAAACCGGGATGATTGGCGCCTACGGAGAGCAACTGCTCGATTGGCTCAATACCTACACTTTCCCGTGCGAAAACCAGTTCGCCGATAAGGCCCATGCTGACGAAGTGGCTGACGTATTCCTGAAGGAACTGCTACGCAACGGCACCACCACCGCTCTGGTCTTCGGCAGCGTACACCCGCAATCGGTGGATGCCCTGTTTGAGGCCGCACAGCACCTGGACCTGCGTCTGATCGCCGGCAAGGTGATGATGGACCGCAACGCCCCAGACTATCTGACCGATACCGCCGAAACCGGCTACAGCGAAAGCAAGGCACTGATCGAGCGCTGGCACGGTAAGGGCCGCCTGCATTACGCCGTCACCCCGCGCTTCGCGCCGACCAGCACCCCGGAGCAATTGACCCTGGCCGGCAAGCTGCTGGGCGAATACCCGGATGTGTATCTACACACCCATATCAGCGAGAACCTTCAGGAAATCGAGTGGGTCAAGACGCTGTACCCTGAGCGCAAAGGCTATCTGGATGTGTACGACCACTACCAGTTGCTGGGCGAACGCTCTGTATTTGCCCACGGTGTGCATCTGTGTGACGAGGAATGTGCACGGCTGGCCGAGACCGGTTCGGCAGTGGCGTTCTGCCCGACTTCCAACCTGTTCCTGGGCAGCGGCCTGTTCAACCTGCCAATGGCCGAGAAACACAAACTCAATGTGGGCCTGGGCACGGATGTCGGCGCGGGGACCAGCTTCTCGCTGCTCAACACCCTGAACGAAGCCTACAAGGTCATGCAACTGCAGGGCGCACGCCTCGATCCGTTCAAGTCGTTGTACCTGGCTACGTTGGGCGGGGCGCGAGCACTGCGCCTGGAAGACAAGATCGGCAATCTGCAACCGGGCAGCGACGCTGACTTCCTGGTACTGGACTACAACGCTACGCCACTGATGAGCTATCGCCTCAAGCAGTCAAAAAACATCGCCGAGACGCTGTTTGTATTGATGACCCTTGGGGATGACCGTACCGTGCAGCAAACCTATGCGGCAGGCAATCTGGTGCATCAGCGCTGATAATTTCCCTTGTGGGAGCGGGCTTGCTCGAGAGGTTATCGATGCGGTTCTACTGAAGCACCGCGTCGCCTGCATCGCGGGCAAGCCCGCTCCCACAAGAGCAGCCGAGGCTTAAAGCTTGGCAGCAGGCCGAGGGCTTTTGCCCTTGGTTTGCAGCAAGTGCGAAAACACCGCGTGCAAGTCGTCAGAGGCGCTTTCTTCGTCAAGGTTGAGCTTGCTGTCAATGTGATCCATGTGATGCATCATCAGGTGCACGGCCTGGCCGGCATCACGGGCTTCGATGGCATCGATCAATTGCATGTGCTCGTCATAAGAGCAGTGCGAACGGTTGCCGCTCTCGTACTGGGCAATAATCAACGACGTTTGCGACACCAGACTGCGCTGAAAGCTGATCAGCGGCGCATTCTTCGCCGCTTCGGCCAACTTCAGGTGGAACTCGCCCGACAGGCGAATACCCGCACCCCGATCGCCCCGCGAAAAACTGTCGCGCTCGTCCTGGACCATCTTGCGCAGTTGCGCCAGATCATCAGCCGTAGCATGCACCACCGCCAGCTCGGTAATGGCCTTTTCAACCAGTCGCCGGGCCAGAAACACCTGGCGCGCTTCTTCTACGCTAGGGCTCGCCACCACTGCACCACGATTAGGGCGCAGCAGCACAACCCCTTCATGGGCCAGACGCGACAGGGCGCGACGAATAATGGTGCGGCTCACGCCAAAGATTTCGCCCAGAGCCTCTTCACTCAACTTGGTGCCAGGCGCCAGACGCTGTTCAAGGATCGCCTCGAAAATATGCGCATAGACAATATCGTCCTGGGTTCCACTGCGGCCGGCCTTGCCAGCGCGGGGTTGTTTCTTGAGAGGCTGCAACTGTTCGTTCATGGGCACTCGTGTGGGAAGCGGCGGCGAATAAGGGATTACGCTAGTACGTAAACGGGTGTCACCGACCAGAAATTAATGCAAAAAACAGGGCGCATTGTACACAAAGCAGAGTGCCAGTACGACTGTACGGTCGTTTACGAACCCTGCTGTATCGCAACTAGATGCAACCTTTACGTTTAGGCTTGTCGCCTGCCCGAACTCCTATAGCACACAAGGAAGACCGTTCCATGACCGACACCCCGCAGCCGCGCTTGCATCCACTGGCAGACACCTCGCCCTCGGCGGTGGTCGCTGGCTTTATCGCCATGATGACCGGCTACACCAGCTCCCTGGTCCTGATGTTCCAGGCGGGTCAGGCAGCGGGACTTACCAGCGGGCAGATTTCATCATGGATCTGGGCACTGTCGATCGGCATGGCTGTTTGCAGCATAGGCTTGTCTTTGCGTTATCGCACACCGATCACCATCGCCTGGTCCACACCGGGGGCGGCACTGCTGATCACCAGCCTTGGCGGCGTCAGTTACGGCGAGGCCATCGGCGCCTATATCACCTGCGCGGTACTGGTGATCATCTGTGGCATCACCGGCAGTTTTGAGCGCCTGGTCAAGCGCATCCCCTCATCCCTGGCCGCCGCGTTGCTGGCGGGCATCCTGTTTAAAATCGGCAGCGAAATCTTCGTCGCGGCGCAACATCGCACCGGCCTGGTGATCGGCATGTTTTTCACCTACCTGATCGTCAAGCGCCTGTCACCCCGCTACGCCGTACTGGCGGCGCTGCTGATCGGCACCCTGCTGTCGGGCATGCTCGGGCTGCTGGACTTCAGCGGTTTTTCCCTTGAAGTGGCCGTGCCGGTGTGGACCACGCCGTCCTTTTCGCTGGCGGCAACCATCAGCATCGGCATCCCGCTGTTTGTGGTGGCCATGACCTCGCAAAACATGCCGGGCATCGCCGTACTGCGGGCCGATGGCTATGACGTGCCCGCCTCGCCGCTGATCACCACCACCGGGGTAGCCTCCTTGCTGCTCGCCCCCTTCGGTTCCCACGGCATCAACCTGGCAGCCATCAGTGCCGCCATCTGCACCGGCCCCCATGCCCACGAAGATCCGAAAAAACGCTACACCGCAGCCGTGTGGTGCGGAGTTTTCTATGGCATCGCCGGCATATTCGGCGCCACCCTGGCCGCCCTGTTCGCCTCATTGCCCAAGGAACTGGTGCTGTCGATTG
Source organism: Pseudomonas sp. FSL R10-0056 (assembly GCF_009600105.1). Taxonomy (NCBI): domain Bacteria; kingdom Pseudomonadati; phylum Pseudomonadota; class Gammaproteobacteria; order Pseudomonadales; family Pseudomonadaceae; genus Pseudomonas; species Pseudomonas sp. FSL R10-0056. Next base: position 64,438 of record NZ_WIWL01000033.1, on the reverse strand, counting down.
CCGCACTGGCACTGTTCGGCTCGATCATGAACGGGCTGAGTATTGCCATGGGCGAAGCCAGGGAGCGTGAAGCTGCCCTGGTGACCTTTATGGTCACCGCATCGGGCATGACCCTGTTTTCAATTGGCTCGGCTTTCTGGGGCATTGTTGCGGGCGTACTGACCCTGATGATCCTGAACGTCAAATCACGCTGAGCTATCAGATCGCCAGTGCCCCGCCATCGACCGCCAGCGCATGGCCTGTGGTAAATGCTGCGCCATCCGAGCACAGGTACAGCACGGCGCTGGCAACTTCTTCGACCGTGCCGATACGCCCCACCGGGTGCATCGCGGCGGCAAATTCAGCCTTGCGCGGGTCGACCTCATAAGCGCGGCGGAACATATCGGTATCGATGACCGCCGGGCACACCGCGTTCACCCGAATATGCTTTTTCGCATACTCAATGGCTGCCGATTTGGTCAGCCCGATCACCGCATGTTTGGACGCCGAGTAAATGCTCATCTTTGGCGCGGCGCCCAGTCCGGCCACCGAGGCAGTATTGACGATCGCCCCGCCACCTTGGGCCAGCATCAATGGCAGCTGATATTTCATGCACAGCCAAACGCCCTTGACGTTTACCCCCATGATCGCATCGAACTCATCCAGGGTACCGTCGGCCAGGCGACCATGCTCGATCTCGATCCCGGCATTGTTGAAGGCATAGTCCAGACGCCCGTAGGTGCTGATTGTCTGCTCCATCAGTTGCCTGACCTGCGCCTCTACAGTGACATCGCAGCCTGCGAAAACAGCACTGCCGCCCGCAGTCCTTATCTGCTCGACAGTGTCTTCACCCGCTGCCACATCCCGATCGGCCACCACCACCTTCAAACCCTCGCCGGCAAATGCCAGCGCCGTGGCCCTCCCGATACCGGCCCCGCCCCCTGTCACTACAGCCACTTGCCCCGTAAACGTCATGCCCATCGTCTTAACCCTCAGCAGAGTGGATCTGTACCCCCGAAACGTTCGGGCACGGCCATCCGCCTATTTATCCGAGTGATAAAAGACTGCCTACAACCATCACCATCACTGATAAAAACCTATTCGTAAGCGCGTATTCACTTGCCCTGTAGCGTGAGAAGGTCTATCAACAGCCATCAATCTCTAAAGAGTTATAGCAATGACTGACCAGACAAACCGCCAATTCCTGCTCGCCAAACGTCCAGTCGGTGCAGCAACCCGCGATACCTTCACCTTCCAGCAAGTGCCCGTAGTACAGCCCAAGGACGGCCAGATCCTGGTCAAAAATGAATACTTGTCCCTCGACCCGGCCATGCGTGGCTGGATGAACGAAGGCAAGTCCTATATTCCGCCGGTAGCGCTGGGTGATGTGATGCGCGCCCTGGGAGTGGGCAAGGTGATTGCCAGCGCCCACCCGGGCTTTGCTGTGGGGGATTACGTCAACGGTGCCCTGGGAATGCAGGATTACTTCACCGGTGAGCCACGGGGTTTCTACAAGGTCGACCCGAAACTGGTACCGCTGCCCGTGTATCTGTCCGCACTGGGCATGACGGGCATGACGGCCTACTTCGCACTGCTGGACGTCGGCGCACCGAAAACAGGAGACACCGTGGTGATTTCCGGCGCAGCGGGTGCTGTTGGCAGCATTGCCGGGCAAATCGCCAAGTTGAAAGGCTGCCGCGTGGTAGGCATTGCCGGCGGCCAAGAGAAATGTAAGCGGCTGGTCGAGGAGTTCGGCTTTGACGGTGTAATCGACTACAAGAACGAAGATATGCTCGCAGGCCTCAAACGCGAATGCCCCAAGGGTGTAGATGTGTTTTTCGACAACGTGGGCGGCGATATTCTCGACGCCGTATTGAGCCGTTTGAATTTCAAGGCGCGGGTCATCATCTGCGGAGCCATCAGCCAATACAACAACAAGGAAGCCGTTAAAGGTCCGGCCAACTACTTGTCACTGCTGGTCAATCGCGCCCGCATGGAAGGCTTTGTGGTAATGGACTATGCCGATCGCTATGCAGCAGCCGGACAAGAGATGGCGGGCTGGCTGCTCAAGGGCCAGTTGAAAAGCAAAGAGCATATTGTTGAAGGCCTGGAAAGCTTCCCGGAAAGCCTGGCGAAGCTGTTCAGCGGGGAAAATCACGGCAAGCTGGTGTTGAAGGTCTGACACACCACATACAGGTGGCAGCGGACTTGCTCGCAATACAGGCACCGCGGCCTGTCAAGGCAGACCGCGGCGCGGCAATCGCGGGCTTGCCCGCGATTGCCGAATCAAAACGGTGGCAAACAGCCTTAAGCCAGCTCAGCTACCACGGCAGCGAGTGCCTTGGCCGGATCCACTGCCTGGCTGATCGGGCGCCCGATTACCAGATAATCAGAACCTGCATCCAGTGCCTGGCGAGGCGTCAGGATACGACGCTGATCGTCCTGCGCACTGCCCGCAGGACGAATCCCCGGGGTTACCAGTTGCAGACCCGGGTGCGCGGCCTTCAGCGCTTGCGCCTCCAGGGCCGAACACACCAGGCCATCCATACCGGCCTTGTCGGCCAGGGCTGCAAGGCGTAACACTTGCTCCTGAGGCTCAATATCCAGGCCAATACCGGCCAGGTCTTCACGCTCCATGCTGGTCAACACGGTCACGCCAATCAGCAACGGCTGCGGGCCGGTGCGCTTGTCGAGTACTTCGCGGCAAGCGGCCATCATGCGCAAGCCGCCCGAACAGTGAACGTTAACCATCCATACGCCCATTTCAGCTGCGGCCTTGACCGCCATTGCCGTGGTATTGGGGATATCGTGGAACTTCAGGTCCAGAAATACTTCAAAACCCTTGTCGCGCAAAGTACCGACGATTTCCGAAGCGCAACTGGTGAACAGCTCTTTGCCCACCTTGACACGGCACTGCTTGGGGTCCAACTGATCAGCCAGTTTCAATGCGGCGTCACGGGTCGGGAAATCCAGGGCGACGATAATAGGAGTCTGGCAGTCGGACATTAGCGGGTTCTCAGGCTGGTCGAAATCGGCGCGCATTGTAGCGGAACCAGCCGCTTACCGGCACCCGATGATCGTAAATACACGATTTTAGTCTTTACCAAGCTTATACCGCACATGACTGAATAACCGGCCTACACTGAAAGCAATCAACACTTACTCACTTAACAGGATAAACAGCAGCACACAGCGCAACCCCTGCCCTGTGCTGCACTCAACACGGAGAACACTCTATGCCTTGGTATGCCTGGTTAATTCTCGTCGTCGCTATCGGTGTCATTGTAGGCGCCCTGATGACACTACGTGACACAGCCAATAAAGTTGAACTGACCGATGAGCAACGCAAACGTGTTGCCGAACGCAATGCCGAAATGGACGCCAAGGAATCAAAAGACAGGTAGTCAGACAAGCGCTCAGGGCCTGCATGCCAAGGAATGAGCATCGGTGAGGAAAAACCTACAAACAGTTGCATGATTAACCACTGCATCTGTTTGAAGGTCGACGCTATGATGGTCCATTGCATAAAGAGACACCTGTCATGCGCTATTCACAAGATCATAAAGCCCAAACCCATCAGCGCATCGTTAAAGAAGCATCCGGGCTCTTTCGACGACACGGTATTGGCGCCACAGGCCTGCAACCCCTGATGAAATCACTGGGCCTTACTCACGGTGGTTTCTATGCTCATTTTTCATCCAAAAACGACCTGGTAGAAAAAGCCTTGCAGCACGCAGCCAACCAGGTTGACGGTATCTGCGCCGAACTGTTCAGCCAGCCCCACCCCCTGCACGCATTTATCGATGCTTACTTGTCTGAGTGGCATCTGACCTCCCCCCATGAGGGTTGCCCGTTGCCGACCATGTCCGCTGAAATGGCCCAACAGGGCCAGGCAAGTGTCACCACCGACCATGTCATCGATGCCAGGCTCAAACAGATCCAGGCGACCCTGCAAGGGTCAGACACTGAAGACAAAAGCATCGTGATTTTCGCTACCCTGGTAGGCGCACTGGTTCTGGCTCGCGGCGCAGAGAGTGATGCACTGAAACAGAAGATTTTCGAAGTCACGCGCAGTACATTGAAGTCGTCAGCGCCTTATGCCTGAACGCTTGCTGACAGCCACAAAAAAGCCAGTCTATGACTGGCTTTTTTCGTTCTGTTACCTGGCTTAGCTGATTACGATCTTGTCGCGGTTTCTCTCCAGAATAACCTTGCCTATGCCTTTGACCTCAAGCAACTCATCGACTGAAGTAAAATCACCATTGGCCTCGCGATAAGCCACGATCGCCTTGGCTTTAACAGCCCCTACACCCGAGAGTTCACGCTGCAGGGTAGCCTCATCTGCGGTATTGATATTAATCGTCACCACTTTGGCATCCAGCACTACTGGCGCAGCAACCACCGGTTCAACTGCTCCGGCCGCAGGTGCGGCATGGGCCACACTGGAAACACCTACCATCAAGGCAAAGAAAATCGAAGAGAGAAAAGCAGTACGCATAATTGACACTCCATAACATCGTTAATTTAAAAACAGCTTTCCTGAGCTGTATTTCAAACTTAGGCGATGGTTATGGAGTGTCAAAAACCAGAGCGTTGCAGGGTGTGTAATCAGGACGGCTCAGCACGGCGTTGCTGGTGAATCCAGTCAACGATTTCACCTTCGGGCGCATAACCACTGACCGTCTCGCGCAACAGTTGGCGTACCCGCATATAGTCATCCTGATCAACAGCTTCAAGCAATTGCGACAATCGCTGCTTGAGCTCTTCCCAAGGCAACATGTCTTCGTTGGCACACATGATCATGGGGTGCCGGGTCGCGACTACGTTATCGCCAATCAGCAACTCTTCGTAAAGCTTTTCGCCAGGGCGCAAGCCGGTGAACTCGATCTCAATATCGCCATGCAGATTTTTATCCGAGCGAACGCTAAAACCAGAGAGATGGATCATTTTCTCGGCCAGCTCGACAATACGCACCGGCTCACCCATATCAAGGACAAAAACATCGCCCCCCTGCCCCATTGAGCCGGCCTGAATCACCAATTGAGCCGCCTCGGGGATCGTCATGAAGTAACGGGTAATCTTGGGGTGAGTCACGGTTAGCGGGCCACCGGCCTTGATCTGCTTGTGAAACAGCGGAATCACCGACCCTGAAGAGCCCAGTACATTGCCAAAACGCACCATGGTGAAACGGGTTTTATTTACCCGCGACACATTGGCCGAGTCACCAAACAGCACGGGCGCCACTTCACGACTGAGTGCTTGCAACGTCATCTCGGCAAGACGCTTGGTACTGCCCATCACATTGGTCGGGCGCACGGCCTTGTCAGTGGAAATCAGAACGAAGTTCGATACACCCGACTGCAAGGCTGCCTGAGCAGTGTTGAGCGTGCCTATTACGTTGTTCAGCACACCCTCGGCAATATTGTGCTCAACCATTGGCACATGTTTATAGGCCGCCGCGTGGTACACCGTATCGACATGCCAGGCCTTCATCACATCCAGCAATTTGTCCGGATTGCGCACAGAACCCAGGATTGGTAGCACCTTAACCGAAAGCGATTCCAGACCGACCCTGCGCTCCAGCTCGCCAAATATGCTGTACAGGTTGAATTCGCTATGTTCGAACAGCAGCAACGTAGTGGGCTTCAAGGCCAGAATTTGCCGGCACAACTCAGAACCAATTGAACCGCCGGCGCCTGTGACCATGACACATTGGCCCTTGATACAACGCTCCTGCAACTCACCTTGCGCGGGAACCGGATCGCGGCCCAACAAGTCGGCAATATCCACTTCCTGAATATCGTCAACCTTGACCCGGCCACTGGCAAGATCCATAAAACCGGGGACACTGCGGACGTGGAGCGGAAAACCTTCAAGCAAACCCAAAATCTCGCGACGACGTGCACGGGACGAAGAAGGGACTGCCAACAACAGTTCCTGGGCGCCGGTACGTTCGATCATCTGCTGAATATGTTCGGGCTTGTAAACCTGCAAGCCAGAGATGATGCGATCTGCAATACTTTCATCATCGTCAATAAACGCCACCGGTCGCATGGCACGACCCATGCGCAAAGCGGCGACCAGCTGGTTGCCTGCGGCACCGGCACCGTAGATGGCCACGCGCGGCAGACCGTCATCTCGACTGGTAAAAGGCACATGCTGGGCCGCAGCAAACCAGTCACCCAAAAAGTATTGGCGCATGGCCAGGCGCAAACCGCCAAGCAGGATAAGGCTCAGCCACCAGTAGTTGAAGATTATCGAACGCGGCACGGCATTTTCAGGGGTGCTGTACCAATACATCACTACGGCCAGGACCAACGACGACAGACTGACAGCCTTGATGATGGCGATCAGTGCATCGTTGCCGAAATAGCGCATGACGGCACGGTACATACCGAAACGGATAAACAGCGGGATGGCAATCAAAGGGGCGCAGATAAACAGCCACAGATGTAGCTTGACCGGATTGATCATATCGTCAATCCCTAGGCGCACGACAAATGCAAGCCATAGGGCGAACCAGACGAGAACCACGTCTGTCACCACTTGAATAACTCGTTTATCCCGTCTCGACAGGTTGAGTAAGTACGCTCGAATTTTATCCATATATCCTTTGAACACCTACGCTACTCCAAAAAACCATCAACAAGCTGACACTCTATTTATCCCTAAGTTGAGCGTCAGACCAGTGAAGCTTCCTGCACGACATCACTCAATACCTTACAGGTCAATTCTATTTCTTGCTGTGTCAGTGTGGGATGAACCAGAAACATCATGCTCGTCTCGCCCAACTCTTTCGCATGCGCTAATCGTAACGAAGGACGCCAGCCAGTACCTTCAAATGCCTTTTCTAGATACACCTCAGAACATGAACCGGAAAAAGCAGGTACACCGCGCGCGACCATCTCGTTGAGAATGCGATCACGGGACCAACTAGTCTTAAGGGCTTGCGGACGTACAAATACATAGCACTTGTAGGCCGCGTGCACATCAGCGACCGGCAACACGGGTACACGAAGTGCAGGCAACTGCCGGGCCTGGGCCCAAATACGTGAAGCATTTTTCAGCCGAGCGGCATGCCACTCTTGCATCCGGCGCAACTGGATGCGTCCGATAACAGCCTGAACCTCAAGCATCCGCCAGTTCGTGCCGAAGCTTTCGTGCAGCCAGCGGAAACCTGGTGCATGCTCACGCTCGTAAACCGCTTCCCAGCTCTTGCCATGATCCTTGTAGGCCCACATGTCGGCCCACAGCTGGCGATCATTGGTGGTGACCATGCCGCCTTCACCGCCCGTGGTCATGATCTTGTCCTGGCAGAACGACCAGGCGGCGATATGACCGATGGAGCCGACAGGACGGCCTTTGTAATGAGCTCCATGAGCTTGGGCGCAATCTTCGATCACCTTCAGGTCATGCTCAGCCGCCAAATCCATGATCGGATCCATGTCACATGGCCATCCAGCCAGATGAACACAAATGAGGGCTTTGGTACGGGGCGTCAACACTGCACTAATGGTTTCAGCAGTGAAGTTCTGCGAGTCAAGGTCGACATCTGCAAATATCGGCACAGCCCCAGCATTAACAATGCTTGAAACCGAAGCCAGGAAGGTACGAGAAGTAACAACAACTTCATCACCCGGACCGATATCAAGTGCCTTCAACGCCACATCCAGTGCTACCGTACCATTGGCTAGGGCCACGGCATATTCCGTGCCTGACCAGGCGGCAAATTCTTTTTCAAAAGAGCGGGTTTCTTGTCCAGTCCAATAGTTGACCTTGTTCGACAAAATTACCGCACGGACAGCGTCGGCTTCTTCTTCCGTGAAGGAGGGCCAAGGAGAAAATGGTGTATTCAGCACGATTCAGTACCCATGATTTGAATGATAAAAAGTTTGTCCGTGCACGCAGGGTGTTCAAAATCTTATATAAATTAAAGATCACTATAAACCATTAATTTCCCAGAGTTTTAGCTGGAACACCCACAACTGTTGTGTCGTCGCCAATATCACTCACCACTGCAGCTCCTGCCCCGACTCGCACGTTGCAGCCAATATGGATCGACTGCTTTACAGACGCACCGATGCCGATCCAGCTTAACTGGCCCACACTGACTGTGCCCGCAAGCCTGGCCCCGGGACTGACATGGACACATTCGTCCAAAAGACAATCGTGATCGATGCTACACCCGGTATTGAGGATGACTCCATCACCAATGGTCGCTCCCGGATTGACCACAACACCCGCAAAGGCCACAACACCTTTGCCTACTTTGGCATGTCGGCTAATGGTGGCAGAAGGATGAATCAAGGTGATGAGCTTTGCCCCAGCGTTGGCCAAATCAGCCAGTTTCGAGCGTCGGATTTCATTATTGCCAATTGCAACTATGACGCCGTCAAATTCCTGCAAGCGCGCCAACAAGCCATTGGTGTCACCGACAACGGGCCAATGGCCAACCAGCCGTGCAGTGGGCCAGTGGTCATCAAACACCTCGATAGATTCCCAGTGGCAGCATTCAGCGGTGTCAGCAACGACCTTGGCATGACCTCCTGCGCCCAGAATTGCAAGCTTCTTGGTTGTGGGGAGACTGCCTGCGAACTTCGACATCGTCACTTCACCGGCAGCACTGATACCTTCACGTATAAAGACTTTCTTGACGGTCAGCGCGATGATCTTCAAATCCAACCAGAATGACTGGTTTTCGACATACCAAATATCATACTGAAATTTCTGCTCCCAGCTGATTGCATTACGGCCATTAACTTGCGCCCACCCTGTAATCCCGGGCTTGACATCATGTCGGCGCGCCTGCTCAGGGCTGTAAAGGGGCAGGTATTCCATCAATAGAGGTCGTGGACCCACCAGACTCATATCGCCTTTGAGCACGTTCCAGAGCCCTGGGAGTTCATCAAGACTGCTGGAGCGTAAAAAAGCGCCGAAGGGTGTCATGCGCTCCGAATCAGGCAAAGGATTGCCATGGGCATCAACAGCATCTTTCATTGTACGGAATTTATACATTTTGAAAGGTTTGCCATAAAGACCTGGGCGAACCTGGGAAAAAATAATAGGCCGTCCCAAACGGCGACTGACCATGTAAGAGACGATAACAATGACAGGCAACAATGCCAGGAGCCCAAAAAAAGACAAACACACGTCAACCACACGCTTAAACATTAAGCTCTTCCTTATAAAAATTCGCCATCCGTAACAAATGGTCTTTGCGGTTGAAACGACTGACAACACGCTGTCTGGCGTTTCTCCCCATACGAGAGAGTAGATCCGGAGGTGAACTTAATGATTCAAGCATGGCATCGGTCAGTCCCTGATGATCCTGGGGAGGTACCAGCCAGCCATTGAAGCCAGGCTCTATTATTTCATTACAACCGCTAATGTCCGTCACGATACAGGGAAGCCCCATCGCACCGCCTTGCAATACGACATTGGGAAAGCCTTCACGATAACTGGGAAGTACCAGAATATCAGAGCTGAGCAAGGCAGTGCGGATATCCTGTTGAAAACCCAACAAATGAACTCTTGGATGGGACTGAAAAAAATTCATTGATGCACCATCAATCGGTGCGGAGTCGTCCATATCCCCGACGATGATCAAATGTGCGTGGGCTGGCAAGGCAGAGAACGCCAAGGCCAATTCCTTTAGCCCTTTATCTTTATTGAGCCGTCCTACAAAACAGTACACAACGTCGCCGGAAGTGATGTTTAATGAAGACTTTAATGTCGATGAACTTTCTGCAAGGGATAGACTGCCTGGATCGAAGAAGGAAACGTCTACTCCAGCTATGTTTCCATGACCAATAACAGATAGTGGCCGACGGGTTATTTTGTACTGCACCAGGTCCTTCTTGACACCCTCTCCCTCAGGCACGACTCGTGTAGCACATGCGCAAATCAAGCGATCAATCCAGATCAATAACGACTTTTTGAATCCTTTTTGAGTTGGAAATATCAAACCTGTAAACGTGTGAATCCTGACCGGAACACGACAAATCCAGGCCGCCAACATAGTGACCAAACCCGCTTTTGGAGTGTAGGAATGTACGGCCAATGGACGTTCTCTGGAAAGCAGGAAAACCATTTTCAGAACAGACACAATATCCTTTAACGGATTAATCCCTCGTACCATTGGAACATAATGAACCTTAACCCCCTCATCAATACTCCGTGATTTAGCATCTGGCGAGGTAACAATTTCAACATTGTTCTGAATATTTAGATAATTCGGCTGCCCTTTAAGAATACTGGTAAAGGTCTCGGGTACAGTCGCCACTATCAATATTTTATTTCGCACGTTGGTAACCTTAATGAGGTAATATTTACAAAATGCGAAAGAAATCCGCAATATAATAGGGCATGAACGGCGCCCCTCCTTGGCCATATTCAAATGTGAAGTTCCTATACAAACTAAATGCGGATAAAAGCCCTGCACACACGAACGACATTTTTAATGGAAGATTAAACGCCTGCTTGCTTTTGCCGTGAAGAATCATAATTGAAACAGGCAAAGCAAATGACATCAAATCAAGAAAGCGCAAGCCCGCATAGGAAACACTGGAAAGTAACCAAAATAATACGATGCCACCTAACCCCATGAAACAAGACTTACTTTTATCGCCCCACTGCAAACCGGAAAAAAACAACCCTCCTAAAAAAACCAGACACACCACAACCTTACTAAGTCCCGACAGAATGTTAGGCGACTCTGCCCCCTGATACGACAAAAGTTTGACGTTAAAATAATCGATATTTATGTAAAGTAGAACCGGCACCAACATAGTAGCGAACAACGCGAAGGTCAGACTTCTCTTGTTGATTAAATCCGTGCTGGTCAGCCAAATATAGACGATTGAAAACAACGATGAATAGTGAAACATCACGGCCGAAAACAGATAAGCAAAACGGCTTTTACTCTGAGCCCTGACCATTTGGAATGCCAACAAAATAGCCATGGAAGCAAACCCTATCCGTACTGCATTCATGCTGTACGAGTAAATGAACGCCGGAATAAAATAAGACAACATGGCAAATCGCTCATTATCATCAGATTTCCATATAAACAACAATGCCATGGCGACGACAAGAAAGCTTATGATACGCATGACCAAAAATGGAGAATCCGTAATCTGAAACAATATCCAGCTGACACCTACAAATCCCGGCTCCATGCCTGAAAACTGGAAACCTTGCTGAAATAAACCGACGATGGACTCGTAATTTTCTGTGTCCGTGCCTACTGAACCTCGCATCACAGCCAAAAACAAAAAATAAACCAGTGCCAAACAAGCCGGTAGACGACTTTTGTGGTCGACAGCACTGGATATGATCAGCAAATAATAAACCACCCCCCAACCTATCAAGTACTCCATATTAAGAACCAGCCAGATATACTTTTATGCACCGACGAAAGTAACGCAACATCGACCAGGCAGAATAAAACATGTAATCAGGCAAACCAATTTTACTCTGCTTGTAAAGTTTACGATAAACAAGCAGTTCTCCTTGCTCCATCTTCCACAGATTACTACTTAGTCCAGAAACACCAAATATAGCTTTATGCGTATAAGTGAGTGCTTGATTCATGACGTGACACTGACCGCTGTCAAACGCAACATCACACCATAACTCATAATCTTCAGAGTAACTTCTGGAGTCAACAAAACGGTAGGCCAAAGCCACCTTGACCATCACCGACGAGGTGGAAAATTTATTAGACAGTAGCAGCTCTTTTCTCTGAATGATCCGAAAGCTTACCGTGCTGCATGGATTTGCAAATACGGGAGCTGGGTCCAGAGAATCATGGAGTGTGCTTTGTTGCCCGGTCAGTGAAACTTCAGTATTCTTTAGCATCCATGAGTACTGCTGCTCTGTTTTGCACGGATGCCAACTATCATCCGCGTCGAGAAATGCCACGTAATCCCCTTTGGCAGACGCCCATCCCATATTGCGTGCGTTACCTGGCCCACCATTGGTTTTAATTTCGACTATTCTGACCCAACCTTCTGGGTATTGCGCTTTAATCGCTTTTAATGCTTCCAGCGTTTGATCCGGGCTGCAATCATCAACCAGAATAACTTCCAGAGGACGCCATGTCTGTTTATAGACAGAGTCTACGGCTCTTCGAATGGTTTCCTCGCAACGGTAACATGGTATTACCACACTGACACTTGCACTGTGTAGATTGACATCTGTTTCGCTCATATACAGCCCCACGCAAACTCACGGTACAGGGCCATTATCTGGCCCTTATTTCAACCACTGCGACTGTTGATGTATTAGTTATCCTCAAGAGCGCCTTTAATATAATCCAACTTCAAAAGCAACTCTTTAATTTCCGGAACACTCAAACGGGCTGTATTGTGCGACGTGTAATCATCCATTAAAGAAACATTTTCCTCTCCATTGGAAGAATACTTCTCGTAGTTCAAGTCACGGTTATCTGCTGGAATTCTGTAGTACCGCCCCATGTCTTCGGACTTAGCCATCTCTTCGCGAGAAATAAGCGATTCGTATAATTTTTCACCGTGGCGCGTGCCGATTATCTTTATGCTTTGCTCGCTGGCAAACAACTCTTTGAGCGCCTCTGCCAAGTCAGCAACTGTCGATGCCGGCGCTTTCTGTACAAACACATCCCCTTGCTTGGAATGTTCAAAAGCATGTAAAACCAAGTCGACAGAGTCTTCTAATGACATCAAAAATCTTGTCATATTAGGATCCGTAACGGTCAACTGCTGCCCATTTTTCAATTGATTGACGAACAATGGAATGACCGACCCGCGAGAAGCCATCACATTCCCATAACGTGTAGAACAGATCACAGTATCCGACGTGGTGGGGATCATTCTTGATTTGGCAATTACCAATTTCTCTGCCATCGCCTTCGAAATGCCCATGGCATTGATAGGATAAACAGCCTTATCGGTGCTCAGTACCACCACGCGCTTTACACCTGCAGCGATAGCTGCATTCAATACGTTTTCAGTACCAATTACATTTGTTTTCACGGCTTCCATAGGGAAAAACTCACACGACGGAACTTGCTTAAGAGCCGCCGCATGGAAAACATAATCTACACCAACCATTGCCTGACTAATGCTTGCGTAGTCTCTTACATCACCGATATGGAATTTTACTTTGTCGTTAGACAGAAGGATACGCATGTCCTCCTGCTTTTTCTCATCACGACTGAAAATCCGGATTTCTTTAACTGCCGTATCCAAAAAACGGTTCAGAACTGTATTACCAAAAGAACCCGTACCGCCGGTGATCATTAAAACCTTATCATCAAACATTGCTGCGACCTCTAAATTATTTATTATCAAACATCTGCTTAATCAAAACATCCCAAGCGGGTGCTGTATACCCTGTTGCACGTTTGAATTTATTAGATATTAACGACCTATCAATAACCAATGAATCATCAGGTACTATATTGATTGTTTTCTCATATTGATTGGCCACGAGACGCAGCAACGCCTCCTTGTTAATTGGCTCTGAAGACACATGATAGAGACCGTGCAACTCAGGATTAGGCAAAACATAATCCATGATCACTCTGGCAAGCTCAACGGTCGGTAATCCGGAGAATACGGCTTTCGAGTATCCTTTGATACTGCCTTGCTGACTCAAGAACCAGTCTATCAGCGATTTATTACTCGACAATTCATGCCCAATAATGGAAGTTCTAAGGGTTATCGCCGACGACGACTCTATCACTTCACCAATGAATTTCGACTTCCCATAAAGATCCTCAGAGTCCGAAATAGAATCTTCCGTGTACCCACCAATATGACCTGAAAAAACGCAATCAGTGCTAATGTGGATCAGCCTGGCACCTATCAATTCACAGAGGTTACACAACCTGTGAGGAAGCAACGAATTTACTGGCAGCACTTTGAGCGGGTCATTCGCGGTTGCGACTTGCTTTATGAGCCCTACACAATTGATGACCACATCCGGCCTGACGTCATTCAACAACGACAACAAACTATCAGACTCTAATACATCAACCCCATATATTAACTTTGATAGCTCCTTGTCGTTGAAATACTTTTTCACGGCACTGCTTCGTACCGTCCCCGCCACATCATATCTAACATCAGTAACAAGCTGCTTATATAACATGCTACCTAACATGCCAGAAGCACCGAGCAGAAGCACTTTCATTGACAACCTCACCGACATTAATTTACTTGAAATTCATGATATCTTTTTTAATAAAATAGAGCCCAAAAAACAAGGTCAACATTATACTCAGCACTTGTAGCGATAGCGCCAGGTAGATATTTTCAACCTGCGCAGTCAACGAACTTACACCGTAGTGAACAACACATAGCATCGCCATAATACCTGCAACAGCGACTACTTTTCCAAGCAGCGCAGGCTTCAAGAACTCAAATCTTTGAGCCACATAGTAGAAGGTACAACCCAAAGAAACCATGTTATAACCCAACCAGATATAAGCCCCTCCATTCACCCCCCACTCACGTACCATAACAGGAAGCAAGCCTATAATAAGAGGGATGCACACCAGGTTGATACGCAGAGAAAGGGATGTCCACTTCGCGGCTAGTTGTAAGGCAAATGGCACTACCAAAAGGCACTGTATGCTTGTCGCTATCACCAGCACAGGCAAAATACTATTAACTTCATCCGCTATCGTCTTAGCAAAAATTAGCTCGACGACAGCAGGAGAGTAAAAATATACCGCCACGATGAAAAGCATCATGAGCAAAAAGATAATACTGACAGAAGATACAAATATTTTTGATACTCGCTCATTGTCACCTTTCGTAATATCTATTGAAAACCGGGGAAAGAGAACAGAACTAAAAGCGGATGAAAAAATATAGGGTAATCCTGCAAGTGTGCAGGCGAGGGTATATGAAGCATATGTGCTCAATGGCACGCTACCACTCAAATAGATTTTGTCATACTGAACAACCAACATAGAGGACAGCGATATAAACAATACCCCCCGACTGAACGCCACTCCCTTCTTAAGATACCAGACACGAAACAATTTAACCGCAGGAACGATCAATTGTTCTTTGTGCAAGGCATAAAAGAGCCCACACACATAGACAATCTGAACAACTAACTGCAATTCAAAATAAGCGACAACCGTTGCAATATTAAAAACGAACTTTAATAACAACCACGCCCCCATGGTCCTGATAAAAGCGTAGGGAAGGAAAAACACATTCAAAATTTTCTGACTCTCCCTCCCTACCAAAACGCCTTGCAGAGCCATGACTACAAAGTTCAGGCCTATAAACAATGCCATTAATTCAATACAGCGCGCTACTTCAGATTTAGTGACACTTTCGAACTGTAACCAATGGTCCGCTATATATCCCGACAACAAGAGAATAACAACAGCGACCACAACACCTATGACTACAAATATGGACACATACGTGAAGACAAGGCATTTGGTCGCCATTGCATAACGCTGATAGGCATGAACAGATCTTGACTTATAGCTGGCCAACTGCTGAATTAAATTACTCGTCAGTCCACCTTCCAACACCATCATGACCATCAATAAAGTTGTAAAAAAACCAATCAACCCGATTGATTCAGCTCCCAACAATTTTGTCAGCAACGGCAAAGAAACCAAACTCGATAAGGCATACACAATCTTTCCAGATACGCTTGCTGCCAGCAAAGACTTCAGACTTGCAAGCTTATTATTCTTCATTATAACGGCAAACCTTATAGGTTAATGTAAGGCAGGTTCAACGCTTTCAATTTTATGTCTAAATTATCATCCAGATTTTTTCTAGCCTCGTACACTGTAGGTGCTGTCGAGACCACTTCCCTCCCATTACTAGGACTTGGATTTGCCAGTCGCTTTATCCGAGAAAATATATGATTTGAAGCAACAGTGAGAAATTCTGTAGATAATTCAAACATACTGCTTTTCGCTTTATTTACTTCTCTTGAGGCGTTCCATGCCTGAAAAATATAACGCCGTGAGTCCCAATGATTGAATAAGCACTGCGCATATAACCTTGATAAACCAAAACGATTAAACTCATTTTGCGACGGGCTATTTCTCAATGTTTCCCAAGCAGCATGCGCCCACACGGTTTCGACACTAAAGAATTTGGGTATTTCATCGGCCCACACCAGATTTTTGAATGGCGCCAAATGCGGATCCGTTTTCAGATCACCCTTGTGCTTCCCAAGTGCACTACGGCCGCTGTTGCTGCCGGCACTCCCGCCCGGTATGGTGAAGGGAAAATCAATCATGCAGTAATTATCACCACCGACTAGACAGATAGACAGGGATGCGGAGATATCGGGGCTGGTGCCATAAAGCAACACACCGTTATTGACCTGCCTTATTTTTTCTATAACCGTTTTATGAACCAAGCCATGATAAAGTTTTGGTAGACGGTCCGTCCCCTGACAAGCTTGAGCCAGAGAAAGATTCAAGCGATCACTCAGATTTATGTAAGTCACCTCGCCGGAAAAGTTATCCAGATAGACTTTACCTGCGTGCTTGTCGCCGTAAAATTTCGTCCTAAAATCGGGCCAGTAGTAGGTTGCCTTGACAGGCGGGGTAATAATCTTAATATCGTTAGCTTGAGCAAATTTTGCTACATCCACAATTCTCTTTGAAACAGAATCATCATCTCCAATAAGGCAAATATATTCTCCATCAGCCAGCTTGAGCGCCTTCTCATGGTTCTCAGTCATTGACAGACGCTCGTTACTGTGAACATATTTCAGACGTGCATCATCTAGTCCGGCAGCCCAGTTTTTTAGTTCACAGCTATCATTGCTTGTGTCATGAACAGCAACTTGCAGATCAGAACCTGCAATCTCCAGGACACTTCGAAGACAATCAATTGCATACTTAGACCGGTTGTGAGTAGCGACCACCACACTGACCAAAAATTTTGAACCTACGCTCACACTGCCCCCTGACTTACTCATTTATTATAAATACCCTGACAAATAGCTGTACCGGGGTTGGATTATCAAAACTCAAGCTTTCACTTCATAGATAGCCGTGCCCTAAGACCTTTGACATCAATACCTTCATTGCTCATGTTGCAGCAGAGACAAGCAAGGAGCCTCTTGGTCTTTGGTATTTACTAGATACTTACTAAACATTGGCCACTTTACATCTATTATTGGGTCATTCCAAAAAACACTGCGTTCCGACGCCTGATGATAAAAATTCGTCGTCTTGTAACTAAATACCGTATTGTCTTCCAGCGCAAGAAAACCGTGCGCAAACCCAGCGGGTATCCACAGCATTTTTTTATTCTCTGCATTCAATTCAAGTCCGAACCATTTGCCATACGCCTGGGACTCTGGACGAATATCTACAGCAACATCAAACGCTGCCCCGCTGCTAACACTGACCAATTTCCCTTGTGCAAAAGGCTCGATTTGATAATGCAATCCACGTAGCACGCCCTTTCTGGAGCAAGACTGATTGTCTTGTACAAAGGGATCAGGAATCGGCAGCCCCAATTGCTGCAAGCCGTCTTCAAACTTGCGAGCATTGAAACTTTCCATGAACCAGCCGCGTTCATCTTCGTAAACGTCCGGCTCGATTATCACTACGCCAGGCAATGTTGATGGCATGAATTTCATGCACCGCTCCCCTCAGATAACAGCTTGCCCAGGTATTGTCCGTAACCGGTTTTTTTAAATCTTTCGGCCTGCTCAGCCAACACCTGAGAGGTTATCCAGCCATTGTTGAATGCAATTTCTTCCAGGCAAGCAACCTTCAATCCCTGGCGCTTCTCAATGGTATGGACAAAATGACTCGCCTCCAGCAGTGATTCATGGGTCCCAGTGTCAAGCCAGGCAAACCCGCGCCCCAATATTTCAACGCTCAGTTCTTTCTGTTCTAGATATGCCTGGTTGACATCGGTAATCTCAAGCTCGCCCCTTGCCGAAGGTTTGATCTTCTTCGCTATCTCAACAATCTGGTTGTCGTAGAAATACAGCCCGGTCACAGCATAGTTCGATTTGGGTTTAGGCGGTTTCTCCTCGATGCTAAGCGCCTGGCCAGAGCTGTCAAACTCCACGACGCCAAAACGCTCAGGGTCACTGACGTGATAACCAAAAACTGTAGCACCTACCGTCTTTGACATTGCTGAGCGCAAGTTGTCCGAGAAGTGCTGTCCATAGAAAATATTATCACCCAGAATCAGGCAGACCGGATCTTGACCAATAAAGGCCTCACCAATAATAAAGGCTTGTGCCAGTCCGTCGGGACTAGGTTGTTCGGCATAACTGAGCTCAATACCATAATGACCGCCATTACCTAGCAATTTTTCAAAACTTGGCAGATCTTCCGGAGTAGAAATAATCAGAATTTCCTGTATCCCCGCCAGCATCAAAACAGACAGCGGGTAAAAGATCATCGGCTTGTCGTAGATCGGCAGCATCTGTTTAGAGACTCCCAGCGTGAGCGGATGCAGGCGCGTACCTGAGCCACCAGCAAGAATGATGCCTTTACGCTTGATCGAGATCATGTTTCAAGCACTTCCTTAATTATTCGAATGCACCACTCGCAGCGCTGGCCGGTGATGAGATAAATTTGAGTTTTAAAAAAGTACGCTACCGCCCCAGGATTCTTCGTCGATTTCCTGAGAACGGTTGTAAGACTATTGATAGCCCCGGCTTCAGTCTGCGTTTATTCAACGATTGGCGATACTCGCCAAAGGCAAGCTGATCTGTTGCTGACGATTCATCAAGTTAATAAGCAGGATGACCCGCTCTTCGCCGTCCATTGTCATGAAAATGGACTCAATACCTGCGAAACCTTGATCAAGGATGGTGACTTTATCGCCAGGGCTAAATTTGGCGATAATATGAGTACTCGCGCGACTCTGCAGCTGCATAATCAGCTCGTGATCGACTGCCAGCGGCCGACCACCAAAGGCCACCACGCGAGCTACGCCACGGGTGGAACGTAGAGGAGCCCAGTTGGCACCTTCAGGCATATGTATAAACAAGTAGCCAGGAAACAGCGATTCCTCAGCGTAGTGCATCTGGCCACGCAGGGTTCGCTCACGCCTGCATGTGGGCCGTGAACACCCATAACCCTGGCGTATAAGGTTTTCTTCTGCACGCTCGTCCTGTCTGGGCTTGCATTGCACCAGATACCACTCGCCGGTTGTGGCCACTGTCGATTCCTGAGCTGCTGCGGTGCTGATCATGGGCATGGATAATTCATTTAGTAAGTTCTTCCGTGTTTTACCATCGTACAGTGCATGTGCCAATAACAGGGTGGCCTTCAGCTCGCCGGGATGACTGCCTCAACGAATCTGTTTTGAGTTTGATACAGGTTTGACAATTTCACTGCCACCACCCGTTCCGCCACTATTTCGCCATACCCCAAGCATATATCTCGGCCCAATGCTTCATACCTGAAACAAAGCCGAGCAAACCATGCTGATCGGCATGGGAAAATTGCCACCCAAGGTGCTGATGCCTGCGCGAATGATACAGCGCTTGCCCTCCAATTCAACATAACCGCTTGGGTGGCCGTACTTTTGTATCTGGTCTGCGTCTGCAGAGTGTCATTCTTGACTTATGCAGAACCACTGATGAGCAGGCATCTCGGTCATGTGCTGCTTCAGCCGTCTCAGACAAGGATCAATGTGTGCCGACTCTCTGCTCAATTCCAGGCGCAATTAGCCTTAAAGCACCAACGCCAATAATTTCGGCGAGGGAGCATCACTGCACACAATCGGATCCTTGAGACCTGCCGCCAAAAAATTATGGAATGCATCCGACATGATCAGCTTGGACATGGGTAAGCATCAGCACTTTGATACCGGCAAGTACAAAGTTTTCGCGGATGCAATGCACCGATGACACCGCTGACAGTGCGCTCATTGCCCTGAAACAGACCGCCGTCGATTAACAGATTACTCAGGGTGCCCATCTGCAACTGATGGTGCGAACCCATGACGCCGTTGACGGCGCCATGTTGAAACATGAGCTGATAAGGTACAGGTTGCTCTCAGTACAGCTCCATGAAGAAGCAATTAATCCATCAACTAGTGGCTTGCAATGTGTCAGCCCAGCCCCCTATCAGCGCAGATCCTTTTGTAAAAGGTTACCAGCACCCGTCGTTTCAGTCGGATCTCTTCGGCTTTGCACCGAGAGAGGCTGGTGAAGCCCGTCACGACGCTGAGCTACAAAGTACTTGGCGATAACGATCAAGATGCCAAACAGAGCGCCCAGCACCAACCCCAACAAGGTAATCAAGGCTTTTTTTGGCTTGATTGGAGCCACGGGTTCCAGAGCCTTGCGGTCAATGGATACCAGCTTCAAATTAGTAAAATCGAGATTGCTAACCCCACCCAAACGGACAATTTCTGCACGCAGTGGCTCGACACCACTTAAAAAGAGGTCTTCATTTTGACGCAGCTTAAGAACTTCGACTTCACGGTTGCTTTGCAACAACAACAGTTCACGAGCGATCTGGGCGATACGGTTTTCGGTAAAATCGTCGTTACTACGATTCTTCAAAGCAGCACGCTCTGCCTCTAGCGCCTCTACACCAAGAAAGTACAAGGGGATCTGTTGATTGTTTATTTCGGTGCGCATAAGACTGGAATCAGCCGGTCGCGCAGAATCGCCCAAAGCGGAGGGGGTTGTAGGCTTTTGTATACCCAGCGCCTTGGCAATGCCAATGGCCTCACTCAACTGGGCCATACGATCCATGCGTCCAGTCTTGAGCTGTTGACGCAAAGCCTTGAGTTCGTCCTGCAATTGCGCGCGCTTGAGATTATCCGTCTCGAGCAAGGTAGCAATCCGCGCCTGCTTTTCGGTCTCATAGTTGGAGCGAGCAGCGTCGATCTTACCCTTGAGCTCGGTTAAACGATTATTGACGATAACCTTCAGATCGGCGGAAATTTGATCACGCTCAGCTGTAATGGCGTGATCCACAAATCCGTTAAGAATTTGCACACCGTCCACACCCTTGGGGTAGTTCAGCTCCAAGCCTATGGAAACATTCAGCGAATCAGCTTTTGTTGGATCAGGCAGAATCAGCTTCAGCGAGTCACGATTGAAATCTTCAAAACTCTGTTCCAAGGTCCGGCCCGGACGCTTGAATTGGCTGAACAGAGCCTGATTAGCTTTGAAAAAGCTCAGGCGCGTCTCATAGGACTCAAGTGATGAACCGACTTTTAACAAAGCTTCTTTAGGCGGCAAGGTGTAAACACCCGAACGATTGAGGGCATCCAGTTCGTTGATCGCGGCAGGCCGCAAGATGCTGCTCACCTGGTACTCAGGCGTCACGAAATAGGCATAACCCAATGCTGCAATGCCACAAAGCGCGCTCGTTGCAATGATGATGGATTTTTTGTTCCAGACCGCCTGAAATAAAGTGAACAGGTCCACTTCAAACGACGGATTTCCAGCGGGGATACGGGATTTGCTATTCACAACCGGGGCCTGCCTTCTAAAAGAAACTGCGGGCTCGTTATGCAGGAATTCTTACATACGCTTAACTGGCTTTTATTGTTTTAATCATCAGGCTTGAGCATCAATGCGCACCTGATAAAGCATAAAAATCACTGGCAATCGAGAGCAGCCCGCATTTTGCCAGCATTCCAGAACATTTCAATATAAGAGTGGCACAATGATGTTATTTCCGGCTCAACGGAATGTTTGAGGCTTAAACCATTCTTTAAATACCAACTATCCAAACATTCCTTTCCCTGCCTAATGCGCCATCCATGGTGCAAATGGGATCCAGACGCGCCTAAATTGCTGGCTTGGCTTGCACCATCAGCTCGAGCTTCAGCTTGCGGGCTTTGCGACTGTAGGCTAGCCAACCCAGAACAGGGCCGATAGCCATACCTAGCAGCAGTGCGCAGATGATCAACAACGACCCAGGTAATTCGGGTGTGCGCCAGCCCAAAAACACCAATGCTACAGGCTGTTGATTTTCCAGGATAAAAATAAGCACCCCAAAAATGACAATCAGCCCAAATACCACTGACGCAGCACGCTTAAAGGTACGCATCGGCAACTCCTGTTCCCTGAAGGTTAAATGTCGTCTTCCTCATCCTCGTTCACCCGGTCTCGCAGCTCTTTGCCCGGTTTGAAATGAGGCACAAATTTTCCATCCAGGCTGACCGACTGGCCTGTCTTGGGGTTGCGGCCTACACGAGGGGCGCGGTAATGCAGGGAGAAGCTGCCAAAACCACGGATTTCAATACGATCCCCGGTCGCGAGGCATTGAGACATTTGTTCAAGCATGGTCTTGATGGCCAACTCCACATCCTTGGATGAGAGTAGCCCTTGATGGGTGACAATTCGTTCGATCAACTCCGACTTCGTCATATTTTTCCCTTCTTTTTCAAGCAGCTAGATCAGCGCTCCCAAGGTTTTAGCATGATCGAATGAATTTGAACAGCCCAGGGATTGACTTATCTTTACAACCCGCATAAGCACTGTAAAAAATTGATTCCACCACCCACCATCATAGCCATCAGGCCCAAACAGCCCATGATCGATCACAGGCCGCACAACGACAGCACTCACCCTGCCCCACAGCCAGCTCCCTGACGTGCAGCAAACCGACCTACACAAGATCTTGCCAAGCACCATCACAAATCGCAGGCACAAAAAAGGGCGACCTAAGTCGCCCTTTTTCTATGGTCAATCAGAACTTAGTTCTGTTTTTCCATTTGTGCACGCAGCAGGTCGCCCAAAGTGGTCGGACCAGCAGCAATGTCAGAGGTAGCTGGCTTGTCGCGCAGGCTCTGGATTGCTTCTTTCTCTTCAGCATCATCTTTCGACTTGATGGAGAGTTGGATTACGCGGCTCTTGCGATCAACGCTGATGATCTTGGCTTCTACTTCTTCGCCTTCTTTCAGAACGTTGCGCGCGTCTTCAACGCGGTCACGGCTGATTTCGGAGGCTTTCAGAGTCGCTTCGATATCGTTGGCCAGAGTGATGATGGCGCCTTTAGCGTCAACTTCTTTCACGATGCCCTTAACGATTGCGCCTTTGTCGTTCTCTTGTACGTACTCGGAGAACGGATCGCTTTCCAGCTGCTTGATACCCAGGGAGATGCGCTCGCGCTCTGGATCAACAGACAGGATAACGGTGTC
This sequence comes from Pseudomonas sp. FSL R10-0056, assembly GCF_009600105.1. Classification (NCBI taxonomy): domain Bacteria; kingdom Pseudomonadati; phylum Pseudomonadota; class Gammaproteobacteria; order Pseudomonadales; family Pseudomonadaceae; genus Pseudomonas; species Pseudomonas sp. FSL R10-0056. The sequence goes on along the minus strand of NZ_WIWL01000033.1, from coordinate 41,339 downwards.
CAGCTCGTCGCCCTTCTTGAAACGACGTACGGCTTCTTCGCCAACTTCGTTCCAGGAGATGTCGGACAGGTGAACCAGGCCGTCGATGCCGCCGTCCAGACCAATGAAGATACCGAAATCGGTGATCGACTTGATGGTGCCGGAGATTTTATCGCCCTTGTTGAACTGGCCAGAGAAATCTTCCCATGGGTTAGATTTGCACTGCTTGATGCCCAGGGAGATACGACGACGCTCTTCGTCGATGTCCAGAACCATAACTTCCACTTCGTCGCCGACTTGTACGACTTTCGAAGGGTGGATGTTTTTGTTGGTCCAGTCCATTTCCGAAACGTGTACCAGGCCTTCAACGCCTTCTTCCAGCTCTGCGAAGCAGCCGTAGTCAGTCAGGTTGGTTACACGAGCGGTAACGCGAGTGCTTTCTGGGTAACGGGCTTTGATAGCAACCCATGGATCTTCGCCCAGTTGCTTCAGGCCCAGGGAAACACGATTGCGTTCGCGATCATATTTCAGAACCTTGACATCGATCTCGTCGCCAACGTTGACGATTTCGGAAGGATGCTTGATACGCTTCCAAGCCATGTCAGTGATGTGCAGCAGGCCATCAACGCCACCCAGATCGACGAATGCGCCGTAATCGGTGAGGTTTTTGACGATACCTTTAACTTGCTGACCTTCTTGCAGCGATTCCAGCAGAGCTTCACGCTCGGCGGAGTTCTCTGCTTCCAGCACGCTGCGACGCGAAACAACTACGTTGTTGCGCTTCTGGTCCAGCTTGATGACCTTGAATTCCAGCTCTTTGCCTTCCAGGTGCGTAGTATCGCGCACTGGACGAACGTCAACCAGAGAACCTGGCAGGAACGCACGGATGCCGTTAACGTCGACAGTGAAGCCGCCTTTAACCTTACCGTTGATAACGCCCTTGACCACTTCTTCTGCTGCGAAGGCTGCTTCCAGAACGATCCAGCATTCAGCGCGCTTGGCTTTTTCACGGGACAGTTTGGTTTCGCCAAAGCCGTCTTCGACTGCGTCCAGCGCAACGTGAACTTCATCACCGATGTTGATGTTCAGTTCGCCAGCGTCGTTGTGGAACTGCTCCAGCGGGATGAGGCCTTCCGACTTCAAACCAGCGTGAACGGTAACCCAACCAGCTTGGTAATCGATATCAACGATGATAGCGGTGATGATCGAGCCAGCCTGAAGATTCAGGGTTTTTAGGCTTTCTTCAAAGAGTTCTGCAAAGCTTTCGCTCATTTTAATTCCTGTTGTTCAAGGGCGAAGGAATACGCCCATCAGCCACATTCCAGACAATGTGGGTTACGTTCATATAAAAGAAGGCATGCAGGACTATTTCTGGTCTCCTGCACGCTTTCTTGGTCATCCAGCGATATCGCGAAGTGCGATTTCGCTCATGATGCGTTCCAGCACCTGCTCGATGGACAACTCCGTGGAGTCCAGCTGTATGGCATCAGCCGCCGGCTTGAGCGGGGCTATTGCACGCTGCGTGTCACGCTCGTCGCGGGCACGAATCTCATCTAGCAGACCCGAGAGACTAACATCATCGCCCTTGGCCTTCAACTGCAAGTAACGGCGGCGGGCCCGTTCCTCAGCGCTAGCGGTCAGAAAAACCTTCAATGGCGCGTCAGGAAAGACCACGGTACCCATGTCCCGACCATCTGCAACCAGCCCCGGGAACTCAAGGAAAGCACGCTGACGCTGCAGCAACGCATCGCGAACAGCCGGCAAAGCCGCGACTTTCGAGGCTCCGGCCGCTACGGTCTCACTGCGGATGGCGTGAGTCACGTCATCACCTTCCAGAATGATCCGCGCCGGCTTACCGTCCGTCGCGCCGATGAACTGCACATCAAGATGCGCAGCCAGTTTTTCCAGCAACGCCTCGTTATCCAGGGCCACACCATGGTTACCTGCGGCAAACGCCAGCAGGCGGTACAGAGCACCGGAGTCGAGCAAATTCCACCCCAGGCGCTTGGCCAGGATGCCAGCAACCGTGCCTTTACCTGAACCGCTTGGGCCGTCGATGGTGATAACCGGTGCCGAAACCATCACGAGTTTGCCTCTTGAGCAACACGCATGCCCACTTGCTTGCACAGAGCAAGGAAGTTGGGGAAAGAAGTCGCCACGTTGGCGCAATCATGGATACGGATGGGTGCGGTTGCGCGCAACGAAGCCACACTGAAGGCCATTGCGATACGGTGATCGCCATGACCATGAACCTCACCACCGCCAATAGTGCCACCATCAATGATGATGCCATCCGGTGTCGGCTCGCACTTCACACCCAGGGTCAGCAAGCCATCTGCCATTACCTGGATCCGGTCGGACTCCTTGACCCGCAGCTCTTCAGCACCCCGAAGGATCGTACGACCCTCAGCCACGGCCGCGGCCACAAAGAGTACCGGGAACTCGTCAATCGCCAGCGGCACCAGCTCTTCAGGAATCTCGATACCCTTGAGTTTAGCAGCCCGCACGCGCAGGTCCGCCACCGGCTCACCGCCCACTTCACGTTGATTTTCCAGGGTGATATCCGCCCCCATCAGACGCAAGATGTCGATAACGCCGGTACGGGTCGGATTGATGCCCACATGCTCAAGCAGCAGGTCCGAGCCTTCTGCGATCGAAGCGGCGACCAGGAAGAACGCCGACGAGGAAATATCCCCCGGCACTTCGATATGGGTCGCCGTCAGCTTGTGGCCCGACTCAACCGAAGCAGTAGGACCATTAACAGTTACCGGGTATCCGAACCCTTGCAGCATGCGCTCGGTATGGTCACGAGTCGGTGCAGGCTCGGTTACCGAGGTCTTGCCTTCTGCATACAGGCCCGCCAGCAACAGGCAGGATTTAACCTGGGCACTGGCCATCGGCAAGGTGTAATCCATGCCCTTGAGCGCATGACCACCACGAATGGTCATCGGCGGGCGACCTTCGGCAGCGGTCTCAATCACGGCACCCATTTCACGCAATGGATTGGCCACACGGTTCATCGGGCGCTTGGTCAGGGACGCATCGCCGGTCAGGGTGGTGTCGAAGCTCTGAGCTGCCAGCAGGCCGGACAACAGGCGCATCGAAGTACCCGAGTTGCCCAGGTAGATCGGGCCAGGTGGCGCTTTCAGACCGTGCAGGCCAACGCCATGAATGGTCACGCGACCATGATGCGGGCCCTCAATCACCACGCCCATGTCACGGAACGCCTGCAGCGTCGCCAGGGCGTCTTCACCCTCAAGGAAACCTTCCACTTCGGTCGTACCTTCAGCCAGCGAGCCGAGCATGATCGAGCGGTGGGAAATGGATTTGTCGCCTGGTACGCGAATTCGGCCAGTTACTTGACCACCAGGATTTGCCAAAAAAATCAGATCGTTGGAATTCATAGCGTCCACATATGCCCGGCGGGCCAGGATTTTACTGAAATGCTCGCGGGCAACCCGGGCGCGAGTGAAAACGCCCAGCAATTGATGCCCATCCCCTGCATCGACCGCGTCGCGCAAAGCGTCGAGATCACTGCGAAATGTATCCAATGTGCGCAGCACTGCCTCGCGATTAGCGAGAAAAATGTCATGCCACATTACCGGGTCGCTGCCGGCGATTCTTGTGAAATCACGGAAGCCACCCGCTGCGTAACGGAAGATGTCCAGATTCTCGTTGCGCTTGGCAAGAGAGTCCACCAACCCGAAAGCCAGCAAATGAGGTAAATGGCTGGTTGCAGCCAGTACCTCGTCATGTCGCTCGACCTGCATATGCTCGACGTCTGCCCCCAGGGCGCGCCACATCGCATCAACCAGAGCCAGCGCATCGGCATCGGTCTGAGCCACAGGCGTCAAAATCACCTTGTGCCGCTCAAACAGACTGGCATTCGAAGCTTCTACACCACTCTGTTCAGACCCGGCAATCGGATGGCCAGGTACAAAGCGCGCAGGCATGCCACCAAAGGCTTGTGCCGCTGCCCGCACAACATTGCCTTTGGCACTGCCCACATCGGTCAGCACCGCGTTACCCAGATCCATGCCCGCCAGAAGGCCGAGCATTTTTTCCATGGCCAGAATCGGCACGGCCAACTGAATCACATCTGCGCCCACGCAAGCAGCGGCCAGATTTGCTTCACAGCGATCGACCACTCCCAGCTCAACGGCCAGAACACAGGATTCGGGATCGAGATCCACACCGACCACTTCGTCGCACAGACCGCTCTCACGCATGCCCTTGGCGAAAGACCCGCCAATCAGACCCAACCCGACAACGACCAGCCGCCCTATTACAGGCCTTACAGATTGCACAGACATTACATCAACCACGAGCAAGAACCTTGGACAGCGCTTCAAGCAGGCGAGTGTTTTCCGCCGGCAAACCAATAGTGACACGCAGATGGTCAGGCATACCGTAGTTGGCCACCGGACGCACTATGACACCTTCACGCAACAGCCCCTGATAGACGGGAGCCGCTACCTGACCGAGATCCAGCGCGATAAAATTGCCGCGCGACGGGATCCAGCCCAGGCCCAACTCACGAAAACCGTCCTGCAACTGCTGCATGCCGGCCTCGTTCAGGCGGCGGCTTTGCTCCAGGTAATCGCTGTCTTTCAGCGCCGCGCAAGCCGCAGCCAGCGCCAGGCTGTTGACGTTGAACGGCTGGCGAACGCGGTTCAGCACATCGGCCACCACCGCCGTTGACAACCCATAACCCACCCGCAACGCGGCCAGGCCGTAGGCCTTGGAGAACGTGCGGGAAACCAGCAGGTTGGGATACCCCGACAAAAACTCCAGACCATCGGGCAGATCACCGCCCTCTGCGTACTCGATATAAGCTTCATCCAGCACCACAAGCACGTGCTCGGGCACGTCCTGCAAAAACTCGTTCAGCGCATCGACGCCAAACCAGGTACCGGTCGGGTTGTTCGGGTTGGCAATAAAGACCACCCGGGTATCACTGTCGATGGCAGCCAGCATGGCAGGCAGGTCATGCCCCCAGTCCTTGGCCGGCACAACGCGGGCCTGGGCACCTACCGCCTGGGTCACAATCGGATACACGGCAAATGCATGCTCACTGAACACGGCATTTAGCCCCGGCGCCAGGTAGGCACGCGCCACCAGCTCCAGAATATCGTTAGAACCGTTGCCCAGTGTTACCTGGTCAAGCTGTACGCCACACTGCTCAGCCAACAGGCTTTTCAGGGCAAAGCCATTGCCATCCGGGTAGCGGGTCAATTCGGCCAGCTCGGCACGAATGGCTTCCAGCGCCTTGGGGCTCGCACCCAAAGGGTTTTCGTTGCTGGCCAGCTTGACGATCGTGGCCGGATCCAGATCCAGTTCACGCGCCAGCTCATCCACAGGTTTACCCGGGACATAAGGCGAAAGTTGTTGTACGCCCGGCTGTGCCAGGGCGAGGAAATCACCGCTCATGTTTTATCGCCTCAGAGAACCGCTTTCGGGTAGGAACCCAATACTTTAAGCGCTACGGCTTCTTGACTGATCTGCTCCAGGACACTTTTGACCAACGGGTCGCGGTGATGACCAGCAAAGTCGATGAAAAACACATAGGTCCATTTACCGCTACGCGAAGGACGCGTCTCAATACGCGTCAGATCGATCCCGTTCTCATGGAACGGCACCAGCAGCTCATGCAGGGCGCCAGGACGGTTGCTCATGGACACAATGATCGACGTCTTGTCATCGCCAGTGGGTGGCACTTCCTGACTGCCAATCATCAAGAACCGCGTGGAGTTGTCCGGGCGGTCTTCAATTTTTTCGGCCAGTCGGGTCAAGCCGTACAGGCCAGCAGCCATATCACCGGCAATGGCAGCGGAGTTCCACTCACCCTTGACCCGTTTGGCCGCTTCGGCATTGCTCGACACCGCAATACGCTCGACATTCGGGTAGTGTGCATCCAGCCATTTGCGGCACTGAGCCAGCGACTGGGCGTGGGAGTAAATGCGGCTGATACTGTCCGTTTTGGTGTTTTCGCCGACCAGCAGGTGATGGTGGATGCGCAGCTCTACTTCACCGCAGATCACCATGTCATGCTCAAGGAAGCTGTCGAGAGTGTGGTTGACTGCGCCTTCTGTGGAGTTTTCCACTGGCACCACGCCAAAATTCACTGCACCGGCAGCCACTTCGCGGAATACTTCGTCAATGGCAGCCATCGGCTTGCTGATCACGGCATGGCCAAAGTGCTTCATGGCCGCAGCCTGGGTAAAGGTACCCTCGGGGCCGAGATAAGCCACTTTCAGCGGCTGCTCCAGCGCCAGGCACGAGGACATGATTTCGCGGAACAACCGCGCCATCTCTTCGTTGCCCAACGGGCCTTTATTGCGCTCCATAACGCGCTTGAGCACCTGAGCCTCACGCTCAGGCCGGTAAAATACCGGCACTTCACCCTCAGCCAGGGAAGCCATCTTGACCCGCGCCACTTCCTGGGCACAACGCGCCCGCTCGCTGATAAGCTCCAGGACTTTTTCGTCCAGACTGTCGATACGCAGGCGCAGCGCCTTGAGTTCTTGCTCGGACATTAGCCGTGTTCCTTTTCGAACTCTGCCATGTAAGCCACCAGCGCGTTAACCGCGTTGATATCCACAGCGTTATAGATCGATGCGCGCATGCCACCAACGGAGCGGTGCCCCTTGAGGTTCAGCAGCCCGCGTGCTTCAGCGCCTGCCAGGAATGGCTTGTCGAGGCGATCGTCCGCCAGACGGAACGGGACGTTCATCCACGAGCGATCAGAAAGGTTGATCGGGTTGCTGTACAGGCCACTGGCGTCGATAAAGTCGTACAAAGTACGTTTTTTCACTTCATTGAGCTTGCCGATTGCCTCGACACCGCCCTGCTCCTTGAGCCATTCGAATACCAGACCTGACAGGTACCAGGCCAGGGTCGGCGGCGTGTTGTACATCGAGCCGTTGTCAGCCGCGACCTTGTAATCGAGCATGGTCGGGCAGATCGAACGCGCACGACCCAGCAGATCTTCGCGAATGATATTGACCACGATGCCACTTGGGCCGATGTTTTTCTGGGCACCCGCGTAGATCATGCCAAAACGGGACACATCAACCGGGCGCGACAGAATATCCGAAGACATGTCAGCGACCAATGGCACATCGCCAGTCTCAGGGATCCAGTTGAATTCCAGACCGCCGATGGTTTCGTTTGGCGCGTAATGAACGTAGGCCGCGTCTTTCGACAGATTCCACTCATTCTGACCAGGAATCGCGAAGTAATCGTAAGGTTTGGCGGTTGCTGCCACGTTGACGTGACCGAAACGCGACGCCTCTTCAATGGCCTTCTGCGACCAGATACCGGTATCGATGTAATCCGCCTTGCCATTTTCAGGCAAAAGATTCAGCGGGATCTGGGCAAACTGTTGGCTGGCACCGCCTTGCAGAAACAGGACTTTGTAGTTCGAGGGAATAGACAGCAGGTCACGCAGATCCTGCTCAGCCTTGGTCGCAATGGACACGAACTCATCGCTGCGATGGCTCATTTCCATGACCGAGAGGCCCTTGCCATGCCAGTCGAGCAACTCGGACTGGGCACGCAACAGAACAGCTTCAGGTAGCGCAGCAGGACCTGCGCAGAAGTTATAGGCTCGTTTGCTCACTTCCACTCTCACTCTGATTTGGTGGTCACGCAATAAATCAACTCTCGACACATTGTTGCTTGTAGAAGCGGGCTTGCTAGCGATACGGGCAGTAATGTCTATCTGACATACCGCGCTGATGCCATCGCGAGCAGGCTCGCTCCCACAGTGTCGCAAACTTTCATACTGGACATACAACAAGGGGGCGAATTCTCATCCGCCCCCTGTGTGTCCGCTTATTCCTGCGGCTCTTCGTCAGCGCCAGCCTCTAGCGGCTGCTCGTCGTCTGCGCCATCCTGGATGGCCTCACCGTCGAACTCTGCACCGCCTTCATCTTCGAGCTCTTCGCCTTCAACTTCAGAAGGCTCCTGAACCCGCTCAAGCCCTACCAGCGTTTCGTCACTGGCCAGCTTGATCAAGGTGACACCCTGGGTATTACGACCCAGGCTCGACACTTCGTCGACACGCGTACGTACCAGAGTGCCCTGATCCGAAATCAACATGATTTCTTCACCGTCCTGCACCTGAACCGCACCGACCAGACGGCCATTACGCTCGTTGCTGACCATGGCGATAACACCCTGGCCGCCACGCTTGTACTCTGGGAACTCGCTGATCGCCGTACGCTTGCCATAGCCACGCGCCGAAGCGGTAAGGATCTGGCTACCCTCCTCAGGGATCAGCATGGAAATCAGCTTCTGCCCTTCTGGCAGACGCATGCCGCGTACACCGCGGGCAGTACGGCCCATGGCACGGACATCGGACTCTTTGAAGCGAGTCACCTTGCCACCGTCGGAGAACAGCATGACTTCACGCTCGCCATCGGTGATCGCAGCGCTGATCAGCACGTCGCCTTCGTCCAGTTCCAGCGCGATCAAGCCTACGCTGCGCTGACGACTGAAGGCTTCCAGAGGGGTCTTCTTCACGGTGCCGTTGGCGGTCGCCATAAAGATGAAGTGACCCTCGGTGTACTCTTCGACCGGCAGCATGGTGGTGATGTATTCACCCTCATCCAGCGGCAGCAGGTTCACCAGCGGACGACCACGGGCAGCGCGGGACGCCTCAGGAATTTCATAGGTCTTCAGCCAGTACACCTTGCCCTTGCTGGAGAACAGCAGCAGCGTGGTGTGACTGTTGGCAACCAGCAGGTGAGCGATGTAGTCCTCATCCTTGACGCCAGTAGCCGACTTGCCTTTACCGCCACGACGCTGGGCCTGGTACGCAGCCAATGGCTGGGTCTTGGCATAGCCACCGTGGGAAATGGTCACGACGCGCTCTTCTTCCGGGATCATGTCACCCAGGGTCAGATCAAGACGGTGATCCAGGATTTCGGTACGACGCACATCGCCGTATTCGGCGCGAATGACTTCCAGCTCTTCGCGGATCACTTCCATCAGGCGCACGGCGCTATTGAGGATGCGGATCAGCTCACCGATCTGGTTGAGAATTTCCTGGTACTCGGCCAGCAGCTTTTCGTGCTCCAGACCGGTCAAGCGGTGCAGGCGCAACTCAAGAATGGCCTGGGCCTGCTCCGGCGACAGGAAGTATTTGCCATCACGCAGACCGTATTGCGGATCGAGGTTTTCCGGACGGCACGAATCGGCACCGGCGCGCTCAACCATGGCCACTACCGCTGTCGACTCCCAAGGGGTGTTGATCAGCGCTTCCTTGGCTTCGGACGGGGTTGGCGAGGCCTTGATCAGTGCAATGACCGGATCGATGTTGGACAGGGCTACGGCCTGGCCTTCAAGGATATGGCCTCGCTCGCGGGCTTTGCGCAGCTCGAAAACAGTACGACGGGTAACCACTTCACGACGGTGACGTACGAAAGCTTCGAGCAGGTCCTTGAGGTTCAGGATGCGCGGGCGGCCATCGATCAGGGCAACGATGTTGATACCGAAAACACTTTGCAGCTGGGTCTGGGCATAAAGGTTATTGAGAATAACCTCCGGCACCTCACCACGGCGCAGCTCGATCACAACGCGCATGCCGTCTTTGTCGGACTCGTCACGCAGCTCGGTGATGCCTTCAAGCTTCTTCTCTTTTACCAGCTCGGCGATCTTTTCGATCAGGCGAGCCTTGTTCAGCTGGTACGGCAGCTCGGTGATGACGATCTGTTGACGACCACCGACCTTGTCGATGTCTTCGATCATCGAGCGGGCGCGCATGTAAATGCGGCCACGGCCCGTGCGATAGGCTTCGATGATACCGGCACGGCCGTTGATGATGGCGGCAGTCGGGAAGTCCGGGCCCGGGATGAACTGCATCAGTTCATCGATGCTCAGTTCCGGGTTGTCGATCAGCGCCAGGCAGCCGTCGATGACTTCACCCAGGTTATGCGGCGGAATATTGGTGGCCATACCCACGGCGATACCGCTTGAGCCGTTGACCAGCAAATTGGGAATTCGTGTCGGCATGACGGCCGGGATCATTTCCGTGCCGTCGTAGTTCGGCACCCAGTCCACGGTCTCTTTGTGCAAGTCGGCCAGCAATTCGTGGGCCAGCTTGGTCATGCGCACTTCGGTGTATCGCATGGCCGCAGCGTTGTCGCCGTCGACCGAACCGAAGTTGCCCTGACCGTCTACCAGCAGGTAGCGCAGGGAGAATGGCTGAGCCATTCGAACGATGGTGTCGTAAACAGCAGTATCACCATGCGGGTGATACTTACCGATTACGTCACCGACCACACGGGCAGATTTCTTGTACGGCTTGTTCCAGTCGTTGTTCAGTTCGCTCATCGCAAACAGCACACGCCTGTGCACGGGCTTCAAGCCATCGCGCGCATCAGGCAGTGCCCGCCCGACAATTACGCTCATTGCGTAGTCGAGGTAGGACTGTTTCAGCTCGTCTTCGATATTGACCGGGAGGATTTCTTTGGCCAGTTCGCCCATGAGAAGCCTGATTCCTTTTTCGGGTGAAACTTCGCCACATCCATTCGGGACGAACGAAGCTCGCCGCCGCTGGCCACGTGCCACGCAACGACTTACGACAAATCAACAAGTTATGTCACGGATTTGCGCAGTAAGGGCAACCCTTGCGGGTCACCCTGGAAACCGCCGAATGTTATCACAATCGCCGCCACGCACCTATCCCTCAGATGCGCATGGAGCGTAGTAATTACGACGTTTATCGGCCTGAAGGGCCCCAGAGGGACTCTGAAGGCGATTTGAAGCACCCGCGTTCCTCTTCGCGGCCTTCGGCAGCGACGACAGGCTTGCGTTTCAATGCAAGCGCTTGCGGCACATCAATTGCGCCATCTTTGCCGCATCCGGGCGTTCAATCACACCCTTCTCGGTGACAATCACATCGATCAGGTCCGCCGGCGTCACATCAAACACCGGGTTGAAGGCCTGCACATCCGCGCCGACCCGCTTGCCACCCACTTCCAGCAGTTCGCGGCCGTCACGCTCCTCAATCGGGATGTCATCACCCGAGGCCAGATCCATGTCGATGGTCGAGCTCGGGGCCACCACCATAAAGCGCACGCCGTGGTGCATGGCGTTGACCGCCAGTTGGTAGGTGCCGATCTTGTTCGCCACATCGCCATTGGCAGTGATGCGGTCAGCGCCCACGATCACCCAGGTGACGCCTTTGGTTTTCATGATATGCGCTGCTGCCGAATCGACATTGAGCACCACCGGGATGCCTTCATTGGCCAGCTCCCACGCAGTCAGGCGCGAACCCTGCAGCCAGGGCCGGGTTTCGTCGGCATAGACCTGCTCGATCATGCCTTCGAGCCAGGCCGCCCGGATGACCCCCAGCGCCGTACCAAAGCCGCCTGTGGCCAGGGCTCCGGTGTTGCAGTGGGTCAGCACCGCCTGGGCATTGCCCTGATGGCGGCGAATGACATCGACACCCAACTGCGCCATGGTCAGATTGGCCTCGCGATCACTTTCGTGGATGGCAACAGCCTCTGCCTCAAGCACCTGCAATACATCCGCGCGGTTTTGGCTTCGAGCCAGACGTTCGCGCATGCGATTCAAGGCCCAGAACAGGTTCACTGCCGTAGGACGCGAGTCCGCCAGCAGGGTGAAGTCCTCTTCCAGCGCTGCCAGCCAGTCACCACCTGCAGCCTTGCGCACACGCGCAGCCAGCACCACGCCATAGGCCGCCGCGATACCGATTGCCGGGGCGCCGCGCACGACCATGTCGCGAATCGCTTGCGCCACACCGTCAACGCCGGTGTACGCCAACCAGCTCTCTTCAAAGGGCAGAATGCGTTGATCCAGCAGATACAGGGCGTCATCCCGCCAATCGATGGCCTTAACCTTTTCCGCAGCCAACAGTCGATCGCGCATGCCTTCCCCCATTACCTGGTAACAAAGCGGCCGATTATAGCGAGCCCACCCCCAAGACGCTCGGGTATACTTCGCCTCCTTTTATAACGCACTGGAATCAGTTTTCGATGCCGACCCCAACCACGCCCCTGGACTTACTGCTGTTACCCACCTGGCTGGTGCCTGTAGAACCGGCCGGTGTCGTACTCAAGGATCACGGCGTGGGCATTCGCGACGGCTGCATTGTGTTCATCGGCCCGCGCGAACAGGCGCTGAAGCTCACCGCCACGCAAACCCGCGAGCTGCCGGACATGCTGCTCAGCCCGGGGCTGATCAACGCGCACGGGCATGCGGCCATGACGCTGTTCCGCGGCATGGCCGACGACCTGCCCCTGATGACCTGGCTCGAACAGCATATCTGGCCGGCCGAGGGCAAATGGGTCGATGAGCAGTTCGTGCGCGACGGCACCAACCTGGCCATCGCCGAACAGCTCAAGGGCGGCATCACCTGCTTCAGTGACATGTATTTTTTCCCGAAAGTTGCCAGCGAGTGCGTGCACAAGAGCGGTATCCGTGCACAAATCGCCATTCCGATTCTCGACTTTCCGATTCCCGGCGCCAGCAGCGCAGACGAATCCCTGCGCCAGGCCGTCGAACTGTTTGCCGACCTGAAGTTTCACCCGCGGATCAAAATTGCCTTCGGTCCCCATGCGCCTTACACCGTAAGCGACGACAACCTGGAGAAAATCCGGGTCATCGCCGACGAGCTGGATGCCGCCATTCATATGCACGTTCACGAAACCGCCTTCGAAGTGCATCAGGCCGTCGAGCAACACGCCGAACGCCCGATGGCCCGCCTCGCCCGCCTGGGCTTGCTGGGCCCGCGCTTCCAGGCCGTACACATGACCCAGATCAGCGATGACGACCTGGCCATGCTGGTAGAAAGCAACTCCAGCGTGGTTCATTGCCCCGAGTCCAACCTCAAACTGGCCAGTGGCTTCTGCCCGGTGGAGCGCCTGTGGCAAGCCGGGGTCAATGTGGCGGTGGGTACCGACGGAGCGGCCAGCAACAATGACCTCGATCTGCTCGGCGAAACCCGCACCGCCGCCTTGCTGGCCAAGGCCGTTGCAGGCTCTGCCACCGCGCTGGACGCCCACCGCGCACTGCGCATGGCCACCCTCAATGGCGCGCGCGCCCTGGGCATTGAAAGCGACACCGGCTCGATCGAAATCGGCAAGGCCGCCGACCTGGTAGCCTTTGACCTCAGCGGCCTGGCCCAGCAACCGGTTTACGACCCCGTTTCGCAGTTGATCTACGCCACTGGCCGCGATTGCGTTAAACATGTGTGGGTCGCAGGCAAGCAGCTGCTCGAGGATCGACACCTGACCCGCCTGGACGAGCAGCAACTCTGCGCAACCGCAAGAGCCTGGGGCGAGCGCATAAGCGGCCATACTCATTGATTCAGTACCTTCGGGCCTGCGCCCGGAGCTTTACCAGATTATTCAGCTTTAGAGGATTTACCCATGAGCAACGTTGACCACGCCGAGATCGCCAAATTCGAAGCGCTAGCCCATCGCTGGTGGGACCGTGAGAGCGAGTTCAAGCCGCTGCACGACATCAACCCGCTGCGCGTCAACTGGATTGACGAGCGCGTACAACTGGCTGGCAAAAAAGTCCTCGACGTCGGCTGCGGCGGCGGCATTCTCAGCGAGTCGATGGCTCAGCGCGGCGCCACCGTAATGGGCATCGACATGGGCGAAGCCCCGCTGGCCGTGGCACAGCTGCATCAGCTCGAGTCCGGCGTAAACGTTGAGTACCGCCAGGTCACTGCTGAAGATCTGGCTGAAGAAATGCCCGGGCAGTTCGATGTAGTCACCTGCCTCGAAATGCTTGAGCATGTACCCGACCCGTCGTCGGTGATCCGCGCCTGCTACAAAATGGTCAAGCCCGGTGGCCAGGTGTTCTTCTCGACCATCAACCGCAACCCCAAGTCCTATCTGTTCGCTATCCTCGGTGCGGAATACATACTCAAGTTGATCCCCCGTGGCACCCATGACTTCAAAAAATTCATTCGCCCTTCCGAGCTGGGCGCCTGGAGCCGCCAGGCCGGATTGAGCGTCAAGGACATCATCGGCCTGACCTACAACCCGCTGACCAAGCACTACAAGCTGGCCGCCGATGTTGACGTCAACTACATGATCCAGACCCTTCGCGAGGAGTAACACATGCGTTTAAGAGCAGTTCTTTTTGACATGGACGGCACCCTGCTCGACACCGCGCCGGACTTTATCGCCATCTGCCAGGCCATGCGCGCCGATCGCGACCTGCCTCCCGTCGCAGACAAACTTATCCGCGACGAGATTTCCGGCGGTGCACGCGCCATGGTGGCTGCGACCTTCAACATGGACCCTGACGCACCTGGCTTTGAAGAGCTGCGTCAGGAGTTCCTGGAGCGCTATCAGCGCGATTGCGCAGTCCATACCAAGCTGTTTGATGGCATGGAAGAGTTGCTCGCCGATATCGAAAAGGCCCATCTGGTGTGGGGCGTCGTCACCAACAAACCGGTGCGGTTCGCCCAGCCAATCATGGAACGCCTGGGCCTGGCCGAGCGCTCGGCGCTGCTGATTTGCCCCGACCACGTCAAAAACAGCAAGCCAGACCCCGAGCCGCTGATTCTGGCCTGCAAAATGCTCGACCTTGACCCGGCCAGCGTACTGTTTGTAGGCGATGACCTGCGCGATATCGAGTCCGGGCGCGATGCCGGGACCAAAACTGCAGCCGTGCGCTTTGGTTATATCCACCCTGACGACAACCCTGATCACTGGGGTGCGGACGTGGTGGTCGATCATCCGGCCGAACTGCGCAAAGTGCTGGATAACGCGATGTGCAGCTGCTAACGATGACCGATTTTGTTGAGGTTTTTTATGTTTGATTATTCAGCCCGCCCCAACCTGCTCCAGGATCGGGTGATCCTGGTTACCGGCGCCGGTCGCGGCATCGGCGCTGCTGCAGCCAGGACCTATGCCGCACACGGCGCAACCGTATTGCTGCTGGGCAAGACCGAAGCCAACCTAAGCCAGGTCTACGACGAAATCGAAGCTGCGGGCCATCCGCAGCCAGTGGTTATCCCGTTCAACCTCGAAACCGCCCAACCCCATCAATACGATGAGCTGGCCGCCATGATCGAGACCGAGTTCGGCCGCCTTGACGGGCTGCTGCACAACGCTTCGATCATTGGTCCGCGCACGCCGCTGGAGCAGCTGTCGGGGGAAAATTTCATGCGCGTGATGCATATCAACGTCAATGCCATGTTTATGCTCACCAGCACCCTGCTACCCCTGCTCAAGCTGTCGCAGGACCCCTCGGTGATCTTCACTTCCAGCAGTGTCGGGCGCAAAGGCCGTGCTTACTGGGGTGCCTATGGCGTCTCCAAGTTCGCCACCGAAGGCTTGATGCAAACCCTGGCCGACGAAGTCGACGGCGTGGCCCCGGTACGTGCCAACAGCATCAACCCCGGCGCGACCCGCACCAGCATGCGCGCCCTGGCCTATCCGGGTGAAAACCCCGAGAACAATCCAGAGCCACACGAAATCATGCCGGTTTACCTGTACCTGATGGGCCCGGACAGTACCGGGATCAACGGGCAGGCTTTCAACGCACAGTAACAGGGCTACAAACAAAAACCGCGGGCTGCATCCCATGCAGCCCGCGGTTTTTTTATGCACTGAAAAGCCGGTGTTCAGCTCTCGACCAGTTCCCGATGCTCACGCGCCACAGCGGCCTTGTCGAACAACAGGCAACTTTGCAGAAACAAATACATATAGTCGTAGCTCTTGCAGATGGCTTTGCGCAGTTCAGTGATCTGCTCCTGGCTCGGATTCATTCCCACGAGGGTACAGACAATTTCCAGCGCCTCCCAGGGATGCTCGTCATCGTACTGGGCGTGCATCTTCAGCCACTTCATCGCGCGCTTGCGTTGATCGACCGCAAACGACTCTTCATAGACATCGGCCGAGCAGACAATCGCCGCCCACTCACCCACGGCACCCTCGATGGCGTAGTTGGTGGCAGCCATCGCCACGGCCAGCGAATCCTTGGAACAGCTATGCCAGCACCAGTCGTTCAGCGCCTGAAACTCGGCAGGCAGGTCCTGGGCATTGAGGTCTTCAAGGCTGACCCCGTGCGCCAGCGCCCAGTTCACCCAATAGTCGGCATGATTAAGCTCGACCCGGATATTGCGAATCAACCAGCGGCGAGCCATGTCTTCGCCAGGGTGACGCCCGTAGCGGGTCTTGCCCAGGTTATGGCCCATGTACAACGAAAACTGCTCGACTACCGGCCAGCCGCCCACGAGAAACATGCGCATTGCTCTGGGGCTCAAGGTGTTGTCACGCATGCGCTTGTAAATTTCGTGTTTGACTGCCCGACGTTTGCTTTCGCTACAGTCCCGAATCAACTGCCGGGCCCACTGGGGGTAACTGGCTTCCTCCATAAGAGGCCCCGTTCGGTTGAAGACTTCACTCACAATCCAAATCCTTTTTGATAATAGACTTTAGAAATGTAGAACAGATCAACGCAACGTGCCCGGGGACTTCAATGTCAACGCCCGGGCACGCTGAGGACGCTGCAACAAACTATCGAACGTGAATAACTGTGGCCGCTGGACAATATAGCCCTGCGCATAATCAACGCCGATTTCAATCAAGGCCTCTTCAATCTGCGTGCTTTCAACAAACTCGGCAATCGTGCGTTTGCCCATGACATGGCCAATATGATTAATGACTTCAACCATGGCACGATTGATCGGGTCGTCCAACATGTCCTTGACGAAACTGCCGTCGATCTTCAAAAAGTCGACAGGAAGATGTTTCAAATAGGCAAATGAGGACATCCCGGCACAAAAGTCATCCAGCGAAAAGTGACAACCCAGGGTTTTAAGATCATTGATAAAACGGATGGCATTACCCAGGTTGGCAATTGCACTGGTTTCAGTAATTTCAAAACAGATGAGTTTTGGCGACACGCCGTAACAGTCAAATTGTTCATGCAAAAACGCAAGAAAGTCATCATCGCCAATGGTTGACCCAGACAGGTTGATCGCACACATGGCCATTGGCCGCCCACCCGCCTGGGCTGAACATTCCGCAATGATCCTGAACACATTTTCGACCACCCAGCGGTCTATCGAACTCATCAAGCCATAACGTTCCGCCGCAGGAATAAAACTGTCGGGGAATACAATACGACCGTTTTCATCTTGCAGGCGCAACAGAATCTCGATATGCCCGCCCCCGTCCTGCACAGGTCCCAGGGGGGTTATTTCCTGGGCATACAGACTGAAGCGGTTTTCTTCCAGTGCGACATGCAAGCGCTGCACCCAGGCCATTTCACCAAAGCGCAATGACAACTCCGTGTCATCCACATGATAAACCTGCACCCGGTTACGGCCCTTTTCCTTGGCCATATAACAGGCCATGTCCGCAGCCCGCATCAAAGACTCAAGGGTGACTGGCGCTTTATGGATATGCACAAGGCCGATGCTGATGGTGCTCATGAACGGGCGCCCTTTCCAGGCAAAATGCAGGCTTTGCACCGCCTGACGCAAACCGCCGGCGATTTTTTCCGCCATGTCCACCGGGCAGTTTTCCAGCAGGATGCCAAACTCATCCCCACCCAGCCGGGCCAGGGTATCGCCTTCACGCAGGCCGGTACGCAGCAACGTACAAATATGCCGCAACAGCTCATCACCCGCCGCGTGACCGCAGGTGTCATTGACCAGCTTGAACTGGTCCAGATCAAGAAACATCAGGGCATGCCGGCCCTGCTGGCGCCCCAGGTTCTTCAGTACCAACTCCAGGCGGTATTCGAACTCACGTCGGTTGGCCAGCCCGGTCAGTGCATCATGGGTCGCCTGCCAGGACAGGTTGGCAATGTACTGGCGCTCCTGGGTCATGTCATGCAGCACCAGCACTGCGCCACTGACATCGCCATCGTGAAGGATTGGCGCACCCACAAGGGTTACCGCAACGGTACTGCCATCCATGCGTTGAATCTGCCGGGAGTGCTCGCGACTGTTACCCAGCTCGCCAGTGAGAATACGCTCGACCAGCCTGGGGCCTTCGTCCTGATCGTTGTCATCAAGCAACTTGAACAGCGCAGCCAGGGAAATGCCTTGCGCCTGCTCGGACTTCCACTGGGTCAAGTTCTCGGCCGCAGGGTTCATATAGGCAATCGCGCCATTGACGTCGGTGGTGATAACACCGTCGCCAATCGACTGCAGGGTGATTTGCGCCCGCTCTTTTTCCAGCTGCAGCGCCTCGGCAAAAGCACGGCTCTGCTTGAGCACTTTATGGGTGCGCTTGAGTACCAGCAGGATCAGCGCCACCGCCGTGACCAGGTTTATGACCACCAGCAACCGCCAGATAAAGCGCGAGCCTTCACCCAGCGCATCACTGAAAGCCTTGGCAGAAGGCGCAATACCCTCGTTGATGGCGAAAATCTCGTCTTCCCAGCGTTGGGACTCCGCAGCATCGGCATTGCCGGCGAGGATGGCCTTGTGCATCTCCTGGGCCAGATTGTCGAGCTTGAGCAGGTAAGCATCACCTATGGCCCACTTCTCGATGGCGGTTTCCATATAGCTTACATGGCGGAAGTAGCGGTAAAACCAGATAATGCTCGAGGCATCTTGCGCGCTGTTGCCGCCCTGCAGAATGCCTTCGCGGGCAGCGACTTCATTGGGTGGGGACTCATCCATCGCCAGGCGTAACTTATGGTCGCCCTGGGGAACACTTATGGCCTGTGTGTATTTTTCGTAATAAACCGGGTCATGGGTATCGGAATACAGATAGAGAAAGTAGATGGCGTCCTTCTGCCCCTTGGACCATAAACTTTCGCCACCGACATAACTCCTCACGGCAGAAAGCATATACAGACTCACGCACCCCAATAACGCCTGGAACAGCACGACAACAATAAAAGGCCAAACAATGCCCAATAAGCGTGGTGTACCAAGGGGGCGTTTAGATTTCATGAGTTCCCTTTGCTTCATGGAGTCAAATGAAAACCAGAGAGAAAATCTCACTACAAGTCAGCCTAGGCCAATTTTTCAAAAATTGAGTAGTCTGAGCCGATCTAAATCTTCAATAAGCGTGCAGCCGCATCATTATGTTCATTGAAGCAAGCAATGCGCCTGTGCAAAAGAACCTGCTCGAGAAGATCGTGAGCAATACCGTGTATTGGCCGGATAACTGCGATGTTCATGGGCTTTCGCGTGCAGGCTCGCCCCCACAACCCTGCGACATCACGTCTGCTGCAGATGCCCGTAGAGCCTGGCATAGAGCCCACCCTCTGCAATCAACTGCTGGTGATCGCCCTCTTCGGCAATGCACCCACCATCAAACACCAGCACCCGGTCAGCCTGTTTTACCGCAGATAAACGGTGAGCGATGATTAAAGTTGTGCGCCCGCTCAAAAATTTTCCCAAAGCGTGATGCAGGTTGTATTCGGTGGCAGCATCCAGGGCACTGGTGGCCTCGTCGAGGATCACCACCTTGGGTTCGGCCAATACCATGCGCGCAATCGCCAGGCGCTGACGCTGACCGCCGGACAAACGCACCCCCGAACGCCCCACGATGCTGTCCAGGCCCTGGGGCAGCGCATCAATGGTGCCATCGAGCTGAGCGATTTGCAGGGCGTGCCAGCACGCTTCATCGGTTCGTTCACGGCCCATGGTCAGATTGGCACGCACGGTATCGTTGAACAATGCCGGGTGTTGCAGCACCACCGCCACATGCTCGCGAATGGTCTGCAGGCCGATTTCGGGCTGGCTGGCATCAGCAAAGCGGATACTCCCCGACTGCGGCGTGTATAAGCCCAGCAACAGTTGCACAAGGGTGCTTTTACCACCACCGCTAGTGCCGACAATGGCCACCTTCTCACCAGGAGCAATGGTCAGGTTAAGGTGATCGAGTACCTTTTCGTCGCCATAGCTGAAGCTAAGGTCACGCACTTCGATGCCGACCGTCTGTCGCCCCACAAATGGATTGGCGCCGCCGGGGTATTGTGGCTCGTCGTTGCGCGCCAATAACTGATTGATCCGCGTAACGGCTCCATCAGCGGCATAGAAGGCATATTGCAAATTGAGCAACTGCTCAACCGGCCCGATCATGAACCACAGATAACTGAACACTGCGAGCATCTGACCGATCGACAGATCCGAAAACAATACCGTCAACATCGCGGCGGCTCGAAAAATATCGATCCCGAACTGGAACAACAAACCGCTGGCGCGATTGGAGGCATCGCTCTTCCACTGTGAAGCCACGGCAAAGTCCCGCACTTCTCGCGCCCGTAACCCTAGACGGCCCAGGAAAAAGCCCTGACGGTTACCTGCACGCACTTCCTGGATGGAATCCAGCGTCTCGGTAAGGGCCTGGGTAAAGCGCGCCGTGCTGTCGTTTTCAAGCTTTTTCAGGTGCTTGACCCGCTTGCCCAACTGCACCGTGGCGTAAATCACCAGCGGGTTGAACAGCAAAATCAGCAGCGCCAGCTGCCAGTGCATCCACAACAAAATCGCCGAAGTGCCCACCAGAGTGAGCATCGCCACCAAAAATCGGCTCAGGGTTTCTCCGACAAACTTGTCGAGCGTATCGAGGTCGGTGACCAGATGAGTCGTCACCGTGCCGCTGCCCAGGCTTTCGTACTCGGCCAGTGATATTCGCTTCAAGCGTTCGATCAGGCGCAGGCGAATGCGAAACACAATGTCCTTGGCCAGCCGCGAAAACAGCCGCGCCTGCAGCACGTTAAACAGCAAAGCACCGCAGCGCAGCAACAGGGTAATCGCCAGCATCAGGCCGATATAGCCTGCCGCGCTTTGCCACGCAGTCGGCAGCCAGTGGTTCATGATCTTCAGCGCAGCGTCCCCGTTACCCAACAGCACCTCGTCCACCAGCAAAGGCAGAAGCAAGGGGATCGGCACACTGCACAGGGTCGCCAGCACGGCAACGCCGTTGGCAAGCCACAGGGCTTTTTTATGGCGCAGGGCTAGGCGGCGGATTTCGGCCCAGGTCAGGCGATCCGTCACCGCAGCCGCAGGCGGTACAGCAGAGGGATCAAACACGTGCAGCGCGTTCAAGCCAGCGAGCAAGCAAGTCAGACAAGGGCGCAAGCGGCTGATAGCCGTTGGTCAACAACGCCAGCTGGCCGTTGCGCTCGGCAAGCAAGGTCGGAAAACCGGCAATCCCCAGATCCTGCACCCAGGTAAAATCCGCGGCTGTCGCTGCATGCTGCTCGGCAGAGTCAAAAGCGGCAGCAAATTCGATACGCGGCACTCCCGCGATTTCAGCCAGTTCGACCAGCACACTGGCCTGGGTCACATCACGGCCTTGTACGTAAAACGCCTGCTGTATCAGTTTGACCAGCTTCCAGGCGCAATCGGGGGCAAGGCTGCGTACCGCGACAATAGCCCGGCAGGCAGGTTCGGTGTCGTAGATAAAGCCGTCGGGCAAGGCCCCCTCGAAGTTGAAAGGTTGCCCGGTGGCCTCTGTGACCGCCTGCCAGTGCTCAAGAATATAGCGCCGCGTAGCAGGCTCAAGCGCCGAGCCACTGCCGGTGCGCAAACCTCCCACTACCAGATGCAACTCAACGCCTGCGGCCTGCGCCTGCTCAACCAGCGCCTGGGCGATGGGCGAAAAACCCCAGCACCAGGAGCACATTGGATCCATCACATAGAGCAGGCGCGCTGTCATATCAGGCCTCGGCAGCTTTACGGTAGTTGTGACCGATCGGGTGCGGCTGATTACGCTCCTTGGCCAGCTCGATCTGCTTTTGGCGATCAATGGCGCTGCGACGGGTTTTCTCGCTCAAGTTGTCCCAGCAATACGGGCAACTGATACCGGGCTGATAGTGCTCGGACTCGCGATCAGCGAGGCTGATCGGGGTGCGGCAGGCATGGCACTGATCGTATTCGCCGGCGCTGAGGTCATGGCGCACGGTAACGCGGTTATCAAATACAAAGCAGTCGCCCTGCCATTTGGTTTCTTCCTGGGGTACCTCTTCGAGGTACTTCAGGATACCGCCCTTGAGGTGATAAACCTCGTCAAAACCCTGGCTGAGCATATAGCTCGAAGCCTTTTCACAGCGAATGCCGCCGGTGCAGAACATCGCGACTTTCTTGTGCCTGGCAGGGTCGAAATTGGCTTTGATATAGTCGGGAAATTCGCGAAAGCTGGTCGTTTTCGGGTCGATAGCGCCTTCAAACGTACCGATCGAAACCTCGTAATCGTTGCGGGTGTCGATCAACAACACCTCTGGATCGCTGATCAGCGCATTCCAGTTCTCGGGGTCGACATAGGTCCCGACCTTCTTGTTCGGGTCCACGCCTTCAACACCGAGGGTGACGATTTCTTTCTTGAGCTTGACCTTGGTCCGATAGAACGGCTGGTCATCGCAGTAGGATTCCTTGTGATCGATATCGACCATGCGCGGATCAGTCTTGAGCCAGGCCATCAGCCCGTCAATACCTTCACGGCTGCCGGATACCGTACCGTTGATGCCTTCTTCGGCGATCAGCAAGGTGCCCTTGATACCGTTGTCGACCATGGCCTTGAGCAGTGGCTCACGCAGCTCGACGTAGTCCTCAAGGGTGACGAATTTATACAGTGCAGCTACAACAACAGGCGAAGTCATCGCATCAATCTCCAGGTGGCTACCCTCGTAAAGGGTGAACCGGGCGCAAAAAAAAACGCGCCGACGAAGCGGCGCGTTGCGGATTCTAACAAAAAGCAGGCGGATTACGCCAACTCAGTGCCCACCGCCAGCACAGGTCGGCGATGCCGGGGCCGTGCCGATTTTCGCCCATTCCTCAGGCGTGTACGTGTGCAAAGCCAGCGCATGGAACTCGCCCATCAGGTCACCCAGGGTGGCATAGACCTTTTGATGACGCTTGACGCTGTTAAGCCCGGCGAACTGCTCGCTGACCACCACTGCCTTGAAGTGGGTCTGCAACCCACGACTGTGCATATGGCTTTCATCCAGCACGCTCAGGTGCTCGGGTTGCAAAGCGCCTAGCGCCGCTTCAATACGCTGTTGCATGCTCATTCAGGCTCCGCTTACTTCTTTTTGGCCGGGGCCGCTTTTGGCTCCAGCTCGGCTGTCATGTCTTCTAGCAGCTTGTTGACAACCGGCACTGCACTTTCCAGTTTGGCCTGGGTCATTTGTGCCGATTGCTGGGTCAGTTGCGGCATTTTTTCCAGCACTTTCTTGCCCAGAGGCGACTGGTAGAACGCTACCAGGTCCTTGAGCTCAGACTCGGTGAAATTGGTGGTGTAGAGCTTGACCATGTCCGGCTTCAGCTTGTTCCAGCCAATGGCTTGATCCAGAGCGGTGTTGGCTTTGGCCTGGTAAGTTTCCAGCAGGGCTTTCTTGGAGGCTGGTGCTTTGGTTTGCTCGAAACGCTGAGCGAACATTTGCTGCACTTGCATATACACCGGGGTACCCAGCTTATCGGCATGTGCCAGTTTCAGGAACGTTTCAGCACTGGCAGCGTGGCTAGCTGCATCGGCGAAAACCTGGCCGCTGGCGCAAACCAGAGCTACCGCTGTACAGATGGCGCGAAGACGGGTCATCGAGTTTCCTTTTCTAGCAAGCGAGGTTTAACCCCAAGGGCGGCCATTCTGCGCCTAATAAAGTGTGTCACTCAACCCCGACACTGATAGACGTTCTCATCAGCCGACCAAAAGCACCGAAAACGCAAGATTGAACCCTTAGTGTGAATCAACGCCTAAGCTGTCAGGTCAGACTTCAAGGAGAAAGAGCCGATGAGCCGTATCGAAACCGACAGCCTGGGTGAAGTAAGCGTGGCCGATGAGGCTTATTGGGGGGCGCAGACACAGCGGTCACTGATCAACTTTGCCATCGGCAACGAAAAAATGCCGCTGGCGGTTCTGCATGCCCTGGTCTTGATCAAAAAGGCTGCCTCGCGGGTCAATGACCGCAACGGTGATTTGCCTGCCGATATCGCCCGCCTGATCGAACAGGCCGCCGATGAAGTGCTCAACGGTGAACACGACGACCAGTTCCCGCTGGTGGTGTGGCAGACAGGCAGCGGTACACAGAGCAACATGAACGCCAACGAAGTCATTGCAGGACGCGCCAATGAACTGGCGGGCAAAGGCCGTGGCGGCAAGTCGCCAGTCCACCCCAATGACCATGTCAACCGCTCGCAAAGCTCCAACGACTGCTTCCCCACCGCCATGCATATCGCCGCCGCCAAGGCTGTGCACAATCATTTGCTGCCCGCGATCAATGAACTGGCAGGAGGCCTGGCCGAGTTGTCGGCACGGCATATGAAACTGGTCAAGACCGGCCGCACCCATATGATGGACGCCACGCCGATCACCTTCGGCCAGGAGCTGTCAGCCTATATCGCGCAGCTGGACTACGCCGAGCAAGCCATACGTTCGGCCTTGCCCGCAGTGTGCGAGCTGGCACAGGGGGGTACCGCGGTGGGCACCGGGCTGAATGCACCCCACGGTTTCGCCGAAGCGATTGCCGCTGAACTGGCTGCGTTATCTGGCCTGCCATTTGTGACCGCGCCGAACAAATTTGCCGCGCTGGCCGGCCACGAGCCCTTGACCACCTTGTCAGGCGCCCTCAAAACACTGGCCGTGACCCTCATGAAACTGGCCAATGACTTCCGCCTGCTGGGTTCCGGCCCCCGCGCCGGGCTGGCCGAAATCAAACTGCCCGCCAATGAGCCGGGCAGTTCGATCATGCCGGGCAAGGTTAATCCGACCCAGTGCGAAGCCTTGTCGATGCTGGCGTGCCAGGTGATGGGCAACGATGTTGCCATCGGCTTTGCTGCAAGCCAGGGGCATTTGCAACTGAACGTCTATAAACCGGTGATCATTCACAACCTGCTGCAATCCATCCAGTTGCTGGGAGACGGTTGCAGCAACTTTTTCAAACACTGCGTCACCGGGCTTGAGGTCGATGCCGCCAAAATGGCCGAACACCTGGAGCGCGGCCTGATGCTGGTGACCGCACTCAACCCCCATATCGGCTATGACAAGTCAGCCGAGATTGCCAAAAAGGCCTACGCCGAAGGTTTGACCCTGCGCGAAGCAGCACTGGAACTGGGCTACCTCACGGACGCCGAGTTTGACCAGTGGGTTCGTCCTGAAAACATGCTGGGCGCGGGCAAGCACGGCTAGGCGGTTTTTTACAATCCTGGGCCCGGGGTTGCAACCTTGAACACCATCACTTCCTTGTCGGGGGTGATGGTGCCAACCAGTTTGAACAAGCGGCCATCTGCCCTGGCTTGCTGTACTGCCACAGCTGCAGGATTGAATGGCACTTCCTCCAGGGATTTTCGCACGACGATATCGACCCATTCGTCAGACATCATGACTAGTTTGCTCGCGGATCCACGATCAAAAAAAACATGCCCCCAGGTGTTGCCGGTAGCCCGTATATGCCTGACTTCCATCAGATACAGATCACCGTTGGGACCACGTAGCACCATACCGAAACCGGCAGCCCCCACTTTGTAGCGACCGCCATCAAGTAATGTGTAGCCACGCTTTTTCAAGACCAACTGCATGACGCTTTTGGCCAGAGTGGTTCTCATATTGGACGTAGAGATCAATCCGGCACGCATTGCTGCATAGTTGTCAATAAGGGCGGCAACCTCCACATCCAGATCGCGGATCGACATATGACTGCGCAATTGACGCACGGCATCAATGTTGTAATACCTTCCGGATGTCGTCGGGAATACCGAGCGCATACCCTGCAGTTCGTCATAGACCGGTGCCCAGATCGGCAGGGGCTGCTTGTTGGCCATGGCCGTCAAGGCTTCGTCCAGCCTGCCCACCGGGAATTGCTTGCGGCGCAGGCTCTGCTCACACAGACGCTCCAGCTCCAGCACATCAGGTGCCCGTATCACCTGTGTGTCGACAGACTGGATGATCTGGCGCGTGTAGTTGCGCAAAAATGCATAGACTTCGTGGTCAAGACCAGTTGCAGGCAAGTCAAGCGCCTGGCGCACCAGGGCCTCCAGACTGGGATGTTCTCCGAGCCTTGGCATCAGGTGCCAGTTGCTGATGACCAACCGTTGTGTGACCGGATCAAATACCCCATCACTTTCGATAAACAGCGTGCTGCTACCCTCATCACCCGTGCGCACCACTTTCCAGGAAAACTGCTCAGTATCCAGTTGCACCCGATAGAACTTGTTGTCCATAAAGACAAAATCTTCGGCGACTTCTTCAAACAGATCGCTACCGGAGACTAGAGGCTGATCGGTGAGGCGATATACCCCTTCGGGCGTTAATACACCCTGAGCCTGCAGTCGGGTCGGATCAGCAGGATCAATACGATAGATTCCAAAATTGCCTGCACTATCAAGTTCGCTGGAAACAAACAAATCCCGATGGCCGATAACCACCCTGTCCATCGACTCGACGCCTTGAGGATGTACGGCAGGAATTGGCGCCGGGGTAACCGCGGCCGTCACAGCGTATCCATCAGGAACCTTGCGCGTGGATGTAACGGGGGTTGAATCAACAATCAGCTCTTCCAGCTCCGGAAACGGCGCCCCTCCCTTGCCCCCGACATCGGCGTGATACTCCCAGCGCCCCCGTGCATCCATCCTGATCGGCGGTTCATAGTTCTTGGGCGGGCGCGCCTTGAGGCGAAGGGTTTTCTCACCTGAGCGACGATACACTTCGTACACTTTTTCATCGATCTGAATGTACATCTTGTTATTCAAGAGATAGACATTTTCGTTTTTCCCCCTGAGCCTCACGGCGTCATAGAGCGGGACTTTGACCTCATAGCCCTCGAATGCCTTGGTACGCCAGGGCTTGCGGGAAGTGACAGACGGCAATAGATCCTTCAGGCGTTTTTTCTGCAACGATTTACTGGCTCTCCACCCTGCGTCATATAGGGTTGCTACGGCCTTGGTCACCGTTTCATCCAGGCTGCCCAGCACTGCGCTTACTGCTCTGGGGCGCGCCACCAGAGGTGCGAGCGTAAGAACCGCCTCGCCCAAATTAAGCGCGGCAGAGAAAGCCAGCCACGCTCCCGCCTTGTAATCGCCTCGGGCAAACGCACTGATGGCCGCAGATGCGTCATTCCAGCCGTCATAGACACCAATGGTTGTGCCAATACCCGGAATAACCGACAGGCCAATCTTTATGTAGCTCAGATCCCGCTGCGCAATACGCTCCATCTGACGGCGCTCGATATCCAGCGCCGATCTGGAGGAACCATAGACCTGCTCCTTGAGCCGCCCCATGCGTGCCAGGTACTGCATGTCAGTCAGCGACACATGGGACGCCTTGACCGGGTCAATCACGAGAAAACCGTAAGTTCCGACACGCAAAATGGCATTGATGTTCTGAATATTCCGCGCAACGCTCGAACCGGTCTCTGTACTGTTTGCGAAGTAGGTGAGCAGCTCCCTGTTGAGCAGCACATGATTGGAGAGACGTTCAATCAGATGCTGGAACCCGGAACCTTCGAAGAACTTCTGATTACCCGGAGCGCCCGCCAGATACATCAGCGCCAGCCCCGAGGTTTTGTCATGCACCACAGACACCCCGATCAAGGCTTGTTCGGTATAGGAACTGTCCCCCCGGTCTGGTGAGCGTAACCAGGTATAACGGTATTCGATGTCGAATTCGGCGTCAGGTTTGTGATTACCATTGCCGGGTGCGGTCGCTGCCTGCGCCAGCCTGTACCCCCGCTCTGACAGGTGGCTGCGCTGACGTGCGACCCAGGCCTCAAGGTTGATGGCTTGCCTGAACACTCCCAGTCGCCTGGCAATATCGGGAGCTCCGGGCTGGCTACCCCCTACTGTGCGACCCAGAAAAGCACGGGTGATCCTCATGCTGTAAAGCATGGCAACATCCAGATCCGGAATGGTTTTGAGCAGATACTTAAGGTCAATACCCAGCGCCTTGGTATCCACGCCATCCAGAGTGAAGTAGCTGTGCTTGAGACGCAGCATCTGCTGTTCGTCATTCACATCAATATTCTTGCGAGCAAGCTCGGACAAGCTGAAGGTGTGACGCGCAAGACTGACGTCATCCCAGGTTGAAAAGCCGGTGATCGCTATGCTTTCCGACGTATCGCCCGCCAGATGCGGACGCTCGGCCCTCTCGCTCGTTTGCAACACCTCAACGATGACCCGATCGGGCATATCGACCCTGACCGCATCCGGATCGATATCTCGTTTTAAATCGGCCTTGAGCCGCTCAGCCAGCTTATCGCGGGTAAACACCTCGAATGACGGCAGATGACGGTTAAGATCGTCCTCCAGCCAAAGGGCATTACGTGCGTAAACCACAAGTCCCTTGGCATATTCGGCCCGCTCTTCGACCGATGCCCGCAGCAACCAGTCCGGCAAGTCCTGCGTAGCCTGTGCCGTACGCAATTGTTCCGCCACAAGGTCAATGCCCTGTTCACGGGCCTCATTGCCCGGTGCCAGCAGGTTTTGTGCGGTTTCCAGACGCAAGCGCTCAAGAGACTGCGCAACCGTCGATTCGCTGTACAACAACTGGCCCCTGGCTATAAGCGAAGCAATTTCTTTATAACCGGCGATTTGATCCTCAACCCCCAGACTGAAGGCATGACCATCGAGCACACGCAGGATAACGGGGCTTTCAGTACCCTCGAGCATTATCGCTGCCCGAGCAGCAGCGCGGTTTTTCAGCGAAACATGGCCGAGCCAGAACCCGTCCGGATCGGCCCGAACGCTGCGGGCCAGTTGGGTCTTGAGCTGAGCCACGGAAGTGAATGCTTGCAAACCGCCCGCATTGCCCGGAACGAACAGAAATACGGGCTCCGGATGTTGATGGTCATCAAGCGCAGGCTGACGAGTTATCACCATCGCCCCCTGCAGCAAATAAGAGCGTTGCGAGGTGCCCAGGGACAGGTCGCAAACGCAGCTGACACTTTGCCCGCGGAGTGAAGACCAGGGTTCGCTGACAACTTCTTTTATCTGTTGATACGCAGATTCGCTCAACCGGCCTTCATACACTTGCAACTGTGCTTCGGCCAGCAAGCTGCGCGACCTGCCCGTAGACAAACGCTGCAACAGACTAAGCCCGCCGGCATCCAGCCGGGTCCAGAAGTCGGTGCCCTGAGATTCGGCCCCCTCGAGCAGCCTGTCCGTTGCCTGTTGAGTTTCGGCACACTGGGTCAGAGCCTGCTCATGAGTATCCCGGTAAGCGGCCAAGCGAGTCATCGCCTGATCAGCAGTGCCTATAAATGACTGCAGGCTTGCTTCGTAGCGTGAGACTTTTCGCTCTCGCAGAGTACCGGGCAAATTGATAGACAGGCTGCCAAATGAAAGGTACTGGTCAGCGTTAAGGGTGTGGCTGTTTTCGGACATGAAAGCGTTCATCCCAAGTGATCGACAGTCACCTGATCTGAACAGAAACCCGGAGTGCATCAGTGGTAGATATATAGTCGCAGGCTAACCCCGTGTTGCCGCGCACAAGCGAAGCACCACAGGGTAAGTACCGTGTTACTTCTTCTTGCGCTTTTTTTCCTGCCTGTCGCGTTTCTCGAAGGCTGCTTCCAGAGCCTCGTTGATCGTGCGTAGCACCTTTACCCGTGCCCAGCGCTTGTCATTGGCTTCAACCAGGGTCCAGGGCGAGATTTCGGTGCTGGTGCGATCCACCATGTCGCATACCGCACTGCGGTACACATCCCACTTTTCGCGATTACGCCAATCTTCCTCGGTAATCTTGAAGCGTTTGAACGGGATTTCTTCACGCTCCTGAAAACGCTCAAGCTGGGTGTCCTTGTCGATTGCCAGCCAGAATTTGACGACAATCGCGCCTGCTGCCGTAAGTTGCTCTTCGAAATCGTTGATCTCGCCATAAGCGCGCATCCAGTCCGCTTTCGTGCAAAAACCCTCGACCCGTTCAACCAGCACCCGGCCATACCAGGAGCGGTCAAAAATGGTGAATTTGCTCCGCGCCGGTATATGTCGCCAAAAACGCCAAAGATAAGGTTGTGCTCGCTCATCCTCGGAAGGCGCAGCAATAGGCACAATGATGTACTGACGCGGGTCCAGCGCTGCCGCCACCCGCCGGATAGAGCCGCCTTTGCCTGCGGCATCATTGCCTTCAAATACGGCAATCAATGAATGCCGGCGCATCCGTTTGTCACGCATCAGGCCCGATAGACGCGCCTGCTCAGTGATCAATTGCTCCTGGTAATCCTCTTTTTCAAGATGCCGGGTCAGGTCCAGGCAATCGAGCAGGGTCAATTCGCCTTGCTTGTCCGGTAACGGCGGCACACCCGCCGGGCGGGCTGCAACCTTGGGGGTATGCAACGCCGCCTGCAACCCTTCAAGAAGGATTTTGCCCACAGTCAGACTGCGGTAATAGGGGTCAATACCTTCGACGATATTCCACGGTGCGTAATCACGACTGGTGCGGCGGATCGCCCGCTCGCCATAGCGTACGAACTTGTCATAAGTTTTGGACTGCTGCCAGTCCAGCGGGCTGATGCGCCAGCTGTGCAATGGGTCATCCTTGAGGGTTTGCAGGCGTTCCTTCATTTGTTTTTTGGACAGGTGGAACCAGAACTTGAAGATCACTGCGCCCTCATTGCACAGCATCTTTTCCAGACGTTCGGCGCCCGTGATCGCCTGATCAAGCACGGCATTCTTGAACAGGCCGTGAACCCGGCCCTGGAGCATCTGGCTGTACCAATTGCCAAAAAACACGCCCATCCGCCCCTTGGCGGGCAATTGACGCCAGTAACGCCAGGCCGGCGGATGAGCCAGCTCTTCATCGGTCTGGCTATCAAAAGTCCGCACTTCGATCAGGCGCGGATCCATCCATTCACTAAGCAGTTTGACCGTTTCACCCTTGCCGGCGCCTTCAATGCCATTGATCAGCACAATGACCGAAGCACGCTTTTGCTGATGGAGCTCAAACTGGGCTTCAAGCAACGCTTCACGTAAAGCGGGGGCTTCCCTGTCGTAGGTTTCTTTATCGATGAAATGGCCGATTTCAGCTGATTCGAACATGGAATGCTCCCTGGCAAGATGAACCAAGCCTAGCGGATTGCTCTGCAATATGCAGGAAGAAACCGAGCAAACCTGTCATGGATCAGTCCCGGCCTGACTGATCGGCTAGAATGGCTGCCTTGCCGTTGCCGAGCCACACATGACTACTGAAACTGCCAATGCCCAGATCGACTGGGATGACCAAGGTCGCCCCCATTCACGGGTGTTTGATGACGTGTATTTTTCGGACAAGTCGGGGCTTGAAGAAACCCGCTATGTCTTTATCGAACAGAACGCCCTTGCAGAGCGTTTCGCCGCCCTGCCCGCTGACGGCCATCTGGTTATTGGCGAAACCGGTTTCGGCACCGGGCTGAATTTTTTGTGCGCATGGCAGCTGTTCGAGCAACATGCCCACCCCGATGCGCGCCTGCAGTTCATCAGCGTCGAAAAATACCCGCTGACCCGCACCGACCTACAACGCGCGCTGGCCCTGTGGCCGGAGCTGACGCCCCTCTGCGAACAATTGCTGGCCGTGTATTTTGCAATCCATCCGGGCTTTCAGACCCTGACCCTGGCCAATGGCCGGGTCACGCTCACGTTGTTGATCGGCGATGCACTTGAACAGTTGCCGCAACTCGACGCCAAAGTTGATGCATGGTTTCTCGACGGTTTTGCCCCGGCGAAAAACCCCGACATGTGGACCCCGGAACTGTTCGCGCAATTGGCACGTCTGGCGGCACCCGATTCGACAATCAGCACATTCACCAGCACCGGCTGGGTACGCCGCGCGCTGAATGACGCCGGATTCAAGATGCGCCGCACGCCAGGCATAGGCCATAAGTGGGAAATCCTGCGCGGCACCTTTGTCGGCTTGCCGGACACCGCTTCAACAGCACCCACAGTCAAACCCTGGTTTGCCCGCCCGCCCCGGGTCAAAGGCCCGCGTACAGCACTGGTCATCGGTGGCGGCCTGTCGGGTTGCGCCAGCGCCAATAGCCTGGCCCGCCGCGGCTGGACGGTGATATTGCTGGAGCGCCACGAAAGACTGGCCAAGGAAGCGTCGGGCAACCCGCAAGGCGTTCTGTACCTCAAGCTCTCGGCACACGGTACGACTTTGTCGCAGATGATCGTCAGCGGCTTTGGCTACACCCGTCGTCTGCTGGAACACCTGCAGCGCGGGCGCGACTGGGATGATTGCGGGGTCCTGCAATTGGCTTTCAACGCCAAGGAAGCCGCACGACAGGCCCAACTGGCCGCAGCCTTTCCCCCGGCGCTGGTGCATCTGCTTGACCAACCCCAGGCACAAGCCCTGGCCGGGATCGAACTGGCCCACGGCGGCCTGTTCTACCCCGAAGGCGGCTGGGTTCACCCTCCAGCGCTTTGCCACTACCAGGCCTTGCACCCCAAGGTTCGGGTGCTGACCCACCATGACGTTTTGCAACTGCACAAGGTCAATGACCAATGGCAGGCGTGCCATAACGACCAGGTACTGGCCAGCGCTCCGGTTGTCATTCTGGCTGGCGCTGCCGAGGTCAAGCGCTTCCCGGCCAGCAGCGGCCTGCCACTCAAACGGATTCGCGGGCAAATCACTCAACTGGTAGAAACCCCTGCCAGCGCCGTATTGAAAACCGTAGTGTGTGCCGAGGGCTATGTGGCTCCTGGCCGCCTCGGTGAGCACACGCTGGGCGCCAGCTTCGACTTTGATAACGAAGACCTGACCACCACCCCGCAGGGGCATCAAGGTAACCTCGAGCTGCTCGAGGAAATCTCACCGGACCTGGCCCATCGGCTCGGTGACGAACAACTCAACCCTGACACCCTGCGTGGATGGGCAGCGTTCCGCTGCACCAGCCCGGACTACTTGCCAATTGTAGGCCCGCTCGCGGATCCGGAGCAGTTCGCCAGCGCCTATGGCGTGTTGCGCAAGGATGCCCGACAGGTGCCTGACGTCCCCTGCCCGTGGCTTGATGGCTTGTACGTCAACAGCGGCCACGGCTCTCGCGGGCTCATCACCGCACCCCTGTCTGGCGAAATACTCGCCGCCTGGATCAACGATGAACCCCTGCCCGTATCCAGAGCAGTGGCCGAAGCCTGCCTGCCGAACCGGTTCGGGCTGCGGGCCCTGATCAAAGGGCTGTAGAGGGCGACCCCTCAAGGGACTTGGGCGCCAGCAGCGCCTCGGTCTTTTGCAGGCTCCAGACATCGACAGCCGCGTCCATCTGATGGCGAACTTCGCTGACCTCGCGCAGATAGCGCTCACTGTTCATTTCTGGAGATCTTTTAAGCAAGTTGCTTAACGCCTCGAAGTACGGCTCGGTCAGCGCGCCATATTGCGTCCTGTGGGTACGTATCAAGTACTCCCGCCAAAACTGGCGGGTGCTGATAAAGATGTTCAGCGAGGCCGTTTTCTCGGCCTTTTCGACTTCCAGCCGCGCAATGTCCAGATCTGCCTGAGTCACCCCGGCCAGTGATTTAAACACCATGCTTTCAGGCTGCCCCGGCAGCTCAAGGGCTCGCGCCAGGCCCACACGGTAAGCCAGGTGCATTTCAAGCTCGTCCGGTGCCGGGCCTGCCCCCTCAAGGCGTAACAAAAAGTGCTCTTGGGCGATTCTGGCGAGCCTGTCGAGCCTGAAAAGCCCTTTGCCCAAAGTCAGCAGTTGCTGCTTCTGAGACGAGCCCGCGCCTGAAAGCCCGGACAGTTCCATTTGCACTTCCATCTCGCTGAAGGTAAAAGCCACACTGTCTGTACAGCTACGCGGCGAAGCCGCAATATCCAGCACATCACGGCGCAAGGAGGAGCTCTCGTTGGCCGCTTCAATCATTTCCCAGACACGTCGACTGAGATCCTGACGCACTTCATGGGCGTCCGCAGTCGATGTCAAACGGCTGAGCACCGTAAAAAAATCGTCTGAAGCCGCATCGGCTCGCAAGCTGTTCCATAACAGCTCTCTTCTTCGCAATTCCTGAGCGGTAATACCCGCCGTCCAGAACTCGAACGCCGCCGCCTCGCTCATCAACTGTTCGCTGTTGATGCCCATGCTGCTGCCACCCTGCATGGCATAGCGGGCCAGACGCAGGCGGCTGGTGGCGGACAACGGGTTGCCGGCCAGGGAAATATTGCGCGTCACAGTGGGCGAGGCCTGATAGACATGTTCAGGTATGTCGATAATACGGTTTTCCCGCAGATCGGCCGACTCAAGAAACGGGCGGGATATCAGGTCTTGCGGCCATTGGTCGATCCAGGTACGACGCAAATAGACCCGACGCAAAAAACCCAGATTACTGAGGCTAAGGTTCGGACCCAGCAGGTTGTCATTGAGGTTGAGCACTTGCAGCTTGCCCAGCGAGTTCAATACCGACAGGTTGCCCGGGTTCAGATACAACAGGTTACGGGCCAGGGACAAACGCTGCAGATTGGGCATGCGCTCCAACTGCCTGGGCAGGTTGACCATGCGATTGTTATCCATTTCAAGGGCAACCAGCCCGCTGAAATGTTCAAGGAATGCATTGGCCGTGTCCCGGCAATTCATGTTGCTGAGTTTCAATTCCCGCACATGGCTGAAGTCGGCAATGGCTGGCAGATCCGGAAAGTTGCCCAATCGAAAGCCGTCCAGGCTCAGGCTGTGCAACTCTTCGTTGTGAGCCCAGGGAATATGAGCGGGGTTTTTACGCCAGCAACGCTCAATCAGCCCTGCAGCCTGATATCGGTTCTCGGGGTAGTCATATAGGGTATCGGTCGGAACAACTTCACCCGGAGTGGCATCGATCCAGGCTTGCAGGCTCGTTAGCAAGGCCCTTCTCTCGCGCTTGCGCTCACGCAGGATATTGAGCGGTTCAAGCCCCCGCTCGACCAGGGTGTCGAGGTATTCAATGACTTGCTCATCTTCAAAGTCGGAGTAAATCCTGCGCACACGGCGCTGCAATTCCCAGGAGTGCTCACCGGATGTCATTCCGCACAGGGGGTAGCCCACCTGACCATCTGCCAGGGTAATCGGCGGTTTGAACCCCGGTTTGATCGGCTGTATGCGCAACACCTGGGCGGACTCCTGACGGGCATTGGCCGCCCGCTTTGCCAGGGCCGCATTGAACGCCGGGGCATCCGTGTTTGCAGCAAAGCCCATGGCATCGCGCTCAAGATCGGTCAGGGATTCAAACACGGCAGTGGATAATGGCAGAGGACCGCCAGGCTCAAGCAAATGGACATGACCGCGTGGCCGGTAACGCTCGTAGCCCCGCAGCGTTTTGACCAGCACGTGCGGTGGGGTCGTCTGTACGCCGCCCCAATAATGAGTCATGGCGCCTGAAATCGAATCTTCGCGAATCTCCAGCGCCTTGTCAGCAGGCCAGCCGGGCAGTTGATCCAGATAATGCAAGGCCAGCCGCTCAGTGTCGTCATT
This sequence comes from Pseudomonas sp. FSL R10-0056, assembly GCF_009600105.1. Lineage (NCBI taxonomy): Bacteria > Pseudomonadati > Pseudomonadota > Gammaproteobacteria > Pseudomonadales > Pseudomonadaceae > Pseudomonas > Pseudomonas sp. FSL R10-0056. Next base: position 6,056 of record NZ_WIWL01000033.1, on the reverse strand, counting down.
GGCCTGATGCTCAAGATAAAAGCCTTCGATCGCCCGGTTTATCCTGGCCTCACGCAGGTGCATGCGCGCCAGCTCGGCCAGTTCCAGCGGCACTCTGCCCCTGCGCAAATGTTCAAGCTGCGGATTACTGGCCGACTCAACCAACGCTTGCGCTACCGTACGGGGCAACCCCGGAAAGTCACGTTCGATGGGCAAGGCTTCTGCCGCAGACGAGATATTGAAAAGCCCATACAACCTCTCGAAGACCTGACGTTTGTTATCCCGCGCATGACTGCCCAATACCAGGGCCAGTCTGCGGGCCAGTGCCCCCGGAGCAGGCAGGTCATTGCCCAGCAGTTCCCTGACCTGTGAGTCGGACAAGGCCGCAAGAACAGCATCCAGCAACTTGCCTTGCTCAACGACAGAGCTTGTCAGGTTGATATGGGACGTAGCCGGCCACATCACACTGGCATAGTGCGCAAGGCGGTTTCCCGTATCGTCGGCAACCGTCAACACCTTGCCCGCTGGCCATTTCGGCAATGCCGGCAAGAGCTGTAATTGCAGCTCGCTCCAGCGCCGGGAGGCATACTGGTCGGTACTCATCTGTGCGACAAAGGTGTCGATAAGCTGGTTGATTTCAAAGCGCTTGAGGCTGACTTTCAGCAAGGAAGGCGGCGCCAGACTTTCCAGATGCATGCGGCGCAGGACGCCCGGTGCCGTGTCAGTCAGTTCCCGAATCCGTTCCAGTGTCTGCCTGTCCAGTGCTGCTGTTGCCGATCCCAAACGGCCCAGCAGCGTCGCACTGTCTTGCCACTCCAGTGGCCGCTCATGGGCATGCTGCCAGGCCCCTTCGTTGTTATGTAGCAAGGCAGGCCTGAAAGCATCGGCCCTGCGCGGATGAGGTATGCGCCATTGCCTGCGCTCGCTGTCGAATTCGACAGGATAGTGCTTGCCGTCCACGTCTACATACTGCCTGCCATGAAGGCTGAGTAAACCTTGGGCATCAGCTGTATAGCGATGCTCGCCCATTACTTTATGCTCGTAGTGCTGCAGGTTTTTATTCCATAACCGGGTGGTGCCATCATCACGACTGACGGGTTGAAAGCCTTCAAAGTGCGCCCGGGTGGTTGCGCTCAAACGACTGGCAGCGGCTTTGACAGCTCCCAGCCCGACCACTACCCCTGCGTTGACGGCCAGATCCGTGGCGACATTGAGCAAGTGCTCGCGAGCATGGTCAACATCGCCCTGGGCCCAGTCTTCCACCCCCTCATAGACTTCTTTGAGCATCTCCCCAATGGCCACCGCCAGCATCAGATCGCCCAGCACCGGCACAAAAAGGGCCGCGACGTTTACCAGAAACAACCCTGCCGTTTTGTACATCTGCCAGCGCTCTTCGCGTTCGCGCTCGTCCAGCACGCCGGTGGGCACGGCCAGTTGCCGGGCATCGGCAAACATGTTCCTGAGCTGCACCGTGCACAGGTAATGCGCTGCGCTGATGGTCAGAGGGGTTGCGGTAAGGGCCAGATGCTCGGGCCTGCCAGCGACCTTTTGCATAAACAGCGGCCGTACATTCAAGGCGGTGAAGCGGGAGAAAAACCTGGCATACGCCGGATCCAGCAGGCGATGCTTCAACTCATCGGTGAATACCTGCAATGAACTGAACTCGAACAAGGGTGCCCGCGGGTCATTGGGGATATAGGCAATCAAGCGGTTGCCGGGGTGCAACAACAAGGTGTCGGAAGAGAAGACCACCACCCCGTCAATTGCCGTGTCCAGTATCGACAAGGAACTTGGCACCATCGGCTTGCCGTCCAGTTGCACCCCGTGCACCTGGGCAGTACTGGCGGGCAGAGCCAGGGCGGCAAGCAGTGTGGTATAGGCTGCCTGACTGATTTGTTTCTTGAGGTAGGCGACATGCGCGTCGACCGCCATGTCATGGGTTTTTAAAAGCCTGAGGTTCGACTCTGTCGCCAAATGCCTGGGCCCGGGAGTTCCCGACGCCGTAACGCCCAAAGCGTGCTCCAGATACTGTTGATACTTGAGCCCCAGATCCAGCCTGCGGCATAGCGCGGCAAAGTGGCAGGGCTCAAGAGGGCTGATCTGCTGAGGATGGCCACCGTAGCGGATATGGCTTTGCGGATTAAAGCCGTTTGCAAGGGCCTCGTCGGCCGAAAAATTCTGCAGGGCTGCCCACAGCAGGGTTTTCGGCTCGTCATGCACCAGGTAATGGCGAACGGAACTGAACAACGTGATATTGGGGATCAGGTGAACATGCACCACCGCCAGATAGTCACGGTGAATATTCAGTGACGACCCGAACTCACGCCTGACCTCGGCTGCCAGCAATGCCCCGCAGTACACCTCGACACTTTGCAGCTCACCGAACTTCTTGCCGAACAGGCCATGATAGAAACGGCTACTGGCCATGGATGCATTCATGGCCGCAATGACCTGTGGATCAGCGCCCAACAACCATTTGGGCATATGGCTGTGGACCAGCTCCAGGGGTTCCAGGTCACTGAGCGTGGTATCGCGAGCATCCAGCGGGGGCATATGGCGGGGCATATCCGGTCTTCTGCAGGTCAGAGAGCGCCTAACCTAACGTGGCGTCGCAGGGGATGTGACATAGATAAATAGTGCTCTTCAGCCAAAACCCTGCTGGCCTCCCAAGCCCCGACAAAACAACCACTTGTAACTTTTATTGAACGATCCGGGCACAGGTCACTCGATAAAACACGGTCATTTATGCCGGAGCGAGTGCCTTGTGCCTTGCACCGCAAGGGCTGGCGATGCAGTCAAAAACTGCATCGCCCTTTAAAACCGGGCCCAAAGCGCTACCAGGCGTCCTGCAAAGACGCTGACTCATCCCTGTAGCACCACATGCCGAAAGACCAAGGATTTACACACCATGTGCGGATTAGCTGGCGAGTTACGTTTTGATCAACACCCTGCCGACCTGGCAGCCATCGAACGCATCACCCACCACCTTGCACCACGTGGCCCCGATGCCTGGGGTTTTCACAGCCAGGGGCCGATAGCCCTGGGCCATCGCCGCCTGAAAATCATGGATTTGTCGGATGGTTCAGCCCAACCGATGATCGACAGCCAGCTGGGTTTGTCGCTGGCCTTCAACGGCGCAATCTATAACTTCCCCGAGCTGCGCGCCGAGCTTGAAGCCCTGGGCTACAGCTTTTATTCGGGTGGCGATACCGAAGTTCTGCTCAAGGGCTATCACGCCTGGGGCGAAGCGCTGCTGCCCAAGCTCAATGGCATGTTTGCCTTTGCCATCTGGGAACGCGATGCCCAGCGCCTGTTTCTGGCCCGCGATCGTCTGGGGGTCAAGCCGCTGTATCTGTCGCGTACCGGTGAGCGCTTGCGCTTTGCCTCGACCCTGCCGGCGCTGCTCAAGGGCGGTGATATCAGCCCCATGCTCGACCCGGTGGCGCTTAATCACTACCTGAATTTTCATGCCGTTGTACCAGCGCCACGCACGCTGATTGCCGGTATCGAAAAGCTGCCACCCGCGACCTGGTTGCGTATTGACGCCAATGGCCACACCGAGCAAAAAACCTGGTGGACCCTGCCCTACGGCCCCCGTGCCGATGAAGTCAATCTGACCCTGGAAGATTGGCGCGATCGTGTCCTCGACAGCACCCGCGAAGCCGTGGCTATCCGCCAACGGGCGGCGGTGGATGTCGGCGTGCTGCTCTCTGGCGGTGTCGACTCCAGTTTGTTGGTGGGGTTGTTGCGCGATGTGGGCGTACAGGATCTGTCGACTTTCTCCATCGGCTTTGAGGACGCAGGCGGCGAGCGCGGGGATGAATTCCAGTATTCGGATTTGATTGCCCGGCATTACGGCACGCGCCATCACCAACTGCGCATTGGCGAGCACGAAATCATCGAGCAACTGCCAGCGGCCTTCCGCGCCATGAGCGAGCCGATGGTCAGTCATGACTGCATCGCCTTTTATCTGTTGTCGCGTGAAGTGGCCAAGCATTGCAAGGTGGTGCAAAGCGGCCAGGGCGCTGACGAACTGTTTGCCGGCTATCACTGGTATCCACAAGTAGATGGCGCCAGCGATCCTTATGCCGCGTACCGCGAAGCCTTTTTCGACCGCAGTTACGACGAGTACAAGGCCACCGTCCAGCCACAATGGCTGACAGCCAATGACGCCGCTGGCGACTTTGTGCGTGAGCATTTCGCACAGCCGGGGGCCCAGGCCGGGGTGGACAAGGCCTTGCGCCTGGACAGCACCGTGATGCTGGTGGATGACCCGGTCAAACGGGTGGACAACATGACCATGGCCTGGGGCCTGGAAGCCCGCACGCCGTTTCTCGATTACCGCCTGGCCGAGCTGTCAGCGCGGATTCCAGCGCGCTTCAAACTGCCCGACGGCGGTAAGCAGGTACTCAAGGAAGCCGCACGACTGGTGATCCCCAGCGAAGTCATCGACCGCAAAAAAGGCTATTTCCCGGTGCCGGGGCTCAAGCACTTGCAGGGCAACACCCTCAACTGGGTGCGCGACCTGCTGCTGGACCCGAGCCAGGATCGCGGCCTGTTCCAGCCAGCCATGCTTGACCAGTTGCTGACCAACCCGCAAAGCCAGCTGACCCCCCTCAACGGCTCCAAGCTGTGGCAACTGGCCGCCCTGAACCTGTGGCTGAGCGAACAAGGAATCTGATCGATGAAACCTCTCGCTACGGCTTATAGCCAGCGTTTACTGCGTGGCCAGACGCCTTCCTATGAACGCCTGCAAGCCCGCTTTGCCGAGGATGGCAGCGAACTGAATGCCTGCCCCGTGGCCGTACACTGCGGCTGGGGCCGGCTGTTGATCGGGCATACCTTTCCCGATCCCGTCACCCTGGCCGAAGAGCTGCTCAACGAGCAGCCCGGCGAGCGCGATATTGCCCTGTATGTCGCCGCGCCCCAGCAGGTGCTGGCGCAGTCGCCGCAACAACTGTTTCTCGACCCCTCGGATACGCTGCGCCTGTGGTTTACCGATTACCGCCAGGCCACCCGAGTGTTTCGCGGCTTCCGTATCCGCCGCGCACAAAGCGAGGCGGACTGGAACGCGATCAACACACTGTACCTGTCACGCTCCATGCTGCCCATCGACCCGACCCTGCTGACCTCGCGCCACGACGGCGGCCCGGTGTACTGGATGGCCGAAGACGAGGACAGCGGCGCGGTGATCGGCAGTGTCATGGGCTTGAACCATCACACCGCATTCAACGACCCCGAAAATGGCAGCAGCCTCTGGTGCCTGGCGGTCGACCCGCTCTGTTCACGCCCGGGAGTGGGTGAAGTGCTGGTGCGGCATTTGGTCGAGCACTTTATGAGCCGCGGCCTGAGCTATCTCGACCTGTCGGTGCTGCATGACAATGCCCAGGCCAAGAACCTGTATGCCAAACTGGGGTTTCGCACCCTGTCGACCTTTGCCATCAAGCGCAAGAACGGCATCAACCAGCCGCTGTTTCTGGGGCCTGGTCCCGAGGTCGGACTCAACCCCTATGCCAGCATCCTCGTTGAAGAAGCCTACAAACGTGGCATCGACGTGCAAATTGACGACGCGGCCGCCGGCCTGTTCACCCTTAGCCACGGCGGGCGACGGATTCGTTGCCGCGAGTCCCTCAGCGACCTGACCAGCGCCATCAGCATGAGCCTGTGCCAGGACAAGTGCCTGACCCACAAGGTGCTCAGCCAGGCCGGCCTGAACGTGCCGACCCAGCAACTGGCGGGCAATGCCGATGACAACCTGGCGTTTGTCGAAGAGCACGGCCGGGTGGTGGTCAAACCGGTGGATGGCGAGCAAGGCAATGGCGTAGCGGTGGACCTGGACAGCATCGAACAGGTGCAACAGGCCATCGAGGCAGCGCGGGCGTTCGACAGCCGGGTGCTGCTCGAGAGCTTTCACGAAGGCCTCGACCTGCGCATCGTGGTGATCGGCTTTGAGGTGGTGGCTGCCGCCATCCGCCGTCCCGCGCAAGTGATCGGCGACGGTCAGCACCGCATTCAGCGCCTGATCGAGGCGCAAAGCCGCCGACGCCAGGCCGCCACCGGTGGCGAAAGCCGAATCC